>JAGVUU010000128.1 GCA_019136105.1 Gammaproteobacteria bacterium | reverse complement strand
GCCGGCATCGAGAAGCCGCTCGAGTCGTGCGCGGTCTGCCATGGCGATAATTCGCTGGCAGGCGTCGATGAGGCGCACGCGGTCACGGGCATCGTGACTGTCAGCAAGCCGGTCTTCACGATCAACGGCGCCGACCTGGACGTCACCTACAACGTCAAGATCGACGGCTTGAACAAGACGGGATTCACGAAGGTGCGTTCCGGTTATCGGCTCGCAGCTGCGGGCGTCGGCGTCTCTTTCAGCGCCCCGTACCCGGTCGTGACCGACCTGGGCAACGGCAACTACAGCATGAAGATCCTGGGTGCCGCGACCAATCCGAATTCGCGCTACCTGTTCCGCATCTCCGATGCCGCCGAGACGAAGAACATCAGCCTTTCGGGAGACTATCCAGCCTCCCCGCGTGTTGATCTCGTCAGTGTCCAGGCGTGCAACAACTGCCACAGCGATGACGGTATCGAGCCCCACACCTTCAAGCCGTACGACTACGCTTCCATGGTGGCGACGGAATGCGTGGTGTGCCACACGGGCAGCAACTACAGCTTCATCCCCGACAGCTGGGTCGGCATGATCCACGGCATCCACAACTCGCACCAGATGCCGGATGGCGAGTACGTGTTCCGCACGGACAACCCCGCGACGCCTGGCGACGAGACGATCGCGTTCGAGGTCACTTATCCGACCTACATGACCAACTGCAGCGTGTGCCACGACGACACGGCGAAGCTCGCTGCGGCGAACACGATGGCGGTCACGGGCCCGAACTGCCTGAGCTGCCACGGCTCGATGGAGAGCTGGGACTTCACGGCCTCGGGCACGACGTTCCACGAGAGCTACACCGAAGCGACCGATTGCACGGTCTGCCATTCGGCGAGCGGCATCGCGCCGTCGAACATCCGGGCGTTCCACGACGGTCTCGAGACCGAGCGGGTTGGCATCATCTACGGCGGCGAGGATCTGTCCGTCAGCGAAGGCAAGAAGTTCACCTGGCAGATCACCAACATCGTCGACAATGGCACGACGCTGGCGATCTCCTGGACCGCCACCTACAACGGCAGCCCGATCAACCCGTGCAACACGACTGCGTCCCCGACCGCGCCGGTGGTCTTCCCGTTCGGGCCGAACACCGCCAACGAGGGCACGCTGAGCATGCTGCGCAGCTATGTGCAGGGTGACGACTACGTCCTCGGCAAGGCCAGTGCGCCGGGCCAGGCGAGTGCCGTGAACCTGTCGACGACCAACACGGCCTGCTCCGGCAACACCGCGACGACCACGATCCCGGTCGACACGGGCGTTGCGGCGGGTACGCGCGGTGTGGTGGCCCTGCAGGGCAAGTGGCAGCTCCCGGTTCCGGCCGGCATGAGCACCGAGCACTGGAGCGAGCCGCTCATGTTCGTCCGCGTGCCGACCCCGGTTGCCGAGTGGATCGTCGGCTCGAGCGGCATCGTGCCGAAGGCTGACCAGCGTCGCGAGATCGCCGACACGGGCGCGTGCCTGAAGTGCCACGTCGGTTCGCTGTACCAGCACGGCAACACGCGCGTCGACAACGTGACGATGTGCGTGATCTGCCACAACTCGGCCTCGAGCGACCAGAACAACCGCGTCACCATGGGCGTCGACAAGACCGAAGCGTATGACGGCCGGGTTGGCCAGACGTACGAGTTCAAGACGATGCTGCATGCCATCCACACGGCAGGCGCGCAGGCGAAGTCGCTCCTGATCTACCGGACCCGCGGCATCTATGCGTGGGCGCCGGAAGGCGTGACGCCTCCGAACTGGGACGCCGGGGCGGCGTGCGGCACCGCGGGCGGCAGGCTCGTCTACGGTGCGGATCCTGCGCTGCCGGTGTCGTGCCAGGTGCACAACCTGTACCACCCGACGTATCCGCGTGCGTTCAACGACTGCGCGGCGTGCCACGTGGCCGGCTTTGACACCATGGTCGACCAGACCAAGGGTGTGGCCACCACGATCGACGCGGGCGCGGCGCCGTGGAACAACCAGCTCGACGACGTGCTGCAAGGCGCCAACACGGCGGCCTGCACGAGCTGCCACCAGGATGCGCCGTCGGTCGGTCATGCCAACCAGAACGGCTGGACGCCGACGACGTTCCCGAACGGACGCCAGACGATCATCGACGCAGCGAAGTGAGCTGACGTTCGACTGACCCCGGGCGAGCGGGGTGGGCCTCAAACCCCACCCCGCTCGAACCGGAGATCGAAGAAGAACCAACATCGAAGGCCGGGCACTCGCCCGGCCTTTTTTTTCGCGCGTTACAGGTTTTGTCCAGCTCCGCAGCGTTTCGGTATATCGCTATACGGAGCGGCTCGCCCTAGCACCTACTATCCGCCCCGTCTGCCGGGTTCCCGGCCGGACGGTATTGCGTGAGCCGCGAGCCGCGGCGCAGTTGCGAAAGAGCCTGGGAGTCATCCATGAGAATTGCCGGCGCCCGAGGGATTACGCGGTCGCGTGTGCCACTGATTGCGATGCTGGCGCTTGCGGCGACGGTCGGCCTGGCCGGTTGCTCAGGCGACAGTGGCCGGGAGAAGGATGAGCCGAGCGGCCCGGCCGGCCCGGTCGGCCCCACCGGTCCCACCGGCCCCACAGTCCCGCCGGTCGTCGGCATCGAGGACGGTGGCCCGGTCACCATCGGCGACGGCACGGCGCTCACGGCCGACCAGATCCGGCAGATCGGTGGCCTCGTCGCGACGATCGATAGTGTGTCGCTGAATGCGGCGCCATCGCCCGTGGTCGAGTTCACGGTCAAGACTTCGCACGGAGGGCCAGTGCTCGGCCTCGCGCCGGCCGTCACGCGATTCATGGTTTCCAAGCTGGTGCCGGAGCCTGGCAGCCGCGCGCCTTCGCGCTGGCAGAGCTATGTGAACCGCTCGGTGACGCCGACCGCCGGCAGTCCGGCGGTGCTCGCCAACGCCATCCAGGCCAACACCGAGACGGCCGCAGCCGCACGCTGGACCGAGATCGGCAATGGCAGGTACCGCTACACGTACGCCGTCGACCTCGACGCGGTCACGGCGCCGATCGCGGTGGCGTATGAGCCGGCGCTCACGCATCGCGTGGGCCTGGAGATCCGCATGTCCGGCGACGCGGAGGAACTCGCGCCCGACAACCCAGTGAAGGATTTCGTGCCGAGCGGCGGCGCTGGCACGGGAGCCAAGCTGATTGCCGCGACCGGGAACTGCGAAGACTGCCACGCGCGCTTCGACCTGCACGGCGGGCCGCGCCGCACCAACGAGTACTGTGTGACCTGCCACAACCCGGGCACGGTCGATCCGGACACGGGCGAAGATCTCGGCATGGCCTACATGACGCACTCGATCCACCTGGGCGAGGCGCGCGCCGAGCCGTTCAAGGTCTGGGGCTTCAGCGGCGAGTTCGACTTCAGCGAGGTCACCTACCCGCAGTCGGTGTTCTTCTGCGAGACCTGCCACACGCAGTCGGCGTCCGCTCCCGACGGCGATGCCTGGAAGCTGAATTCGTCGGCCGCGGCCTGCGGCGCTTGCCACATCGAAGGCCTGGAGAAGACGGGGCCCGATGCAGCGACAGGGCTGTACGCGTACGAGTACCAGCACTCCACGTTCGCCTACCTCGCACCCGACGGCGTGTGCGGGGACTGCCACCGGTCCGGCGGCGCCGCCGGCGACATCCTCGAGGTGCACCGCCAGGGTCCGCGCCTGCAGAAGGAACTCGGTGAGCAGTTCGTGTTCCAGGTGCTGTCGGTCACGAACGTCGGCCTGGCCAAGGTGCCGAGCATCACGTTCAAGGTCGCCAAGCCGGACGGCACGCCGTACGACCTCGCCACGGACCCGGCGTTCAGCCTGTCGGGCGCGAGCCTGAACCTGTACTTCGCCTGGGACGCGAGCGACGTCTCCAACGCCGATGCCGCGACTGGCGCGATGCCGGCCGGTGAGCGCGGCGCTCCGTATCGCATGCGCATCGCCGACATCAAGGCCTACGCGGTCAGGAACGCGGACGGCACGTACACCACCGACCTCAAGACCGCGGCGGTCCCGGCGGGCATCGCGCTGCCCGTGGACACCTCGAGCGCGATGGTGGTGCTCGATGGTCACCCGATGGTGATGGTGAGCGGCACGCCCGTCCAGGCACGAGCACGCAATGCGGTGGGTTACTTCGGCACGGCGCGCGCGCAGCTCGTGTCGGAGGCGAAGTGCAACGCCTGCCACGAGCAGCTGCAATTGCACGGCGGCAATCGCAACGGCGACCCGCAGGGCTGCCTCGTTTGCCACAACTCGAACGGCGCTTATGGCGACGACGTCGACATCGCCGGTTCGATCGCCATGGGTGCGATGATCCACAACATCCACGCCGCCAGGATGCCGCTGTTCTCCGGCGTCACTTACCCGCAGAGCCTCGCCAATTGCGAAGCCTGCCACCTGCCGGGCACGTACAACGCAGCGCGCACCGAGGCGTTGCCGATCAGCACGGGTCCCGGCGCGGATGCGACGCTCTACACCGACGACACGTGGAGTTCGGCGACGGCCGGCACTTGCGGCACCTGCCACGACTCCACGGCGGCCAAGGCGCACATGACCCAGAACGGCGGTGCTTTCGGCGTCGCGGGCGGCAAGACGCTTGCGCCGTCGTCGTCGTCCGAGGCGTGCGCGGTCTGCCACGGCCCGGGCCGCCCGGAAGACACCGCCAAGGCTCACGCCGAGTGATGGTCAGGCCGGGTGCCCGTCGGGCGCCCGGCCTCCGCTCCGACGAGGATGGGAGTTCGACTCATGACATTGCTGAACGACCGGACGCTGGCACGACCCAACCCGCGCTGGGTTGCATTGCTTGCCTGTGCCGCGCTGGCGCTAGCCGCCTGCTCCGGTGACGACGCCAAGCAGGGCACCGACAGCCCACCCGGGCCCGTCACGCCTCCGGGACCACCGCCCTCCGGAGGCAGCGGCGTCCCCGTCGCCTCGGCCAAGTTCATCCGCTCCTCGATCGTGAGCGCCACCATCCCCGAGGATGGCAAGCCGATCATCGAGGTTCGCCTCGTCAATGAATCGGGCCAGCCGCTCATCGGGCTGCAGGCCGCCAACATCAGCTTCGTGCTGGCGCGGCTCGAGCCGGGCATCAACGGCAAGTCGAACGGCTGGCGCGCAATCACGCGCCGCACTGAGGCGTTCCCGGGCTCGCCGACTCCGGTGCCCGCCAGTGCCGTCACGGGCACGGGCCCCACCAACCAGGCCACGACCGAAGCGGCCACCCGGGGCAAGTGGGTCGAGGGCAACCAGGCCAACGGCCAGTACTTCTACACCTTCGCGCAGAGCGTGAAGGGCATCGACGACATTCCGTTCGACCCGGCGCTGGTGCATCGCGTGGGCCTCGAGATCCGCCTGCGGCCCGCAGGCGCCAGCGAGTTCATCCCCGCCAACAACGCCGTGTTCACCTGGGCGCCGACCACCGGTGGCGTCGTCGATTCCGGCCGCGAAATCGTCGACAACGACACCTGCAACGCCTGCCACGACAATCTCGTGTTCCATGGCGGCGCGCGGTTCGACCTGCAGTACTGCGCGATGTGCCACGAGTCGTACTCGTTCGACGCGCAGACGGGCAACACCATCGACCTGCGGGTGATGATCCACAAGATCCACCGCGACAACCTGCCGACGAAGCCATACGGCATCTTCGGCTACGGCAACAACTGGTACGACTTCTCCGGCATCCAGTTCACGCAGGACCAGCGCAACTGCGAGACCTGCCATGAGGAGAGCGACGCCGACACGCCGCAGGCGAGCTTCTGGCGCACGAACATCACGCGCGAGGCTTGCGGCTCGTGCCACGACTACGTGAACTTCGACACGGGCGCGGGCCACGGCGGCGTCGCCGCGACCGACGACCAGTGCTTCACCTGCCACGGTCCGAGCTCGAATTTCGGCCTGCGTCCCGACCAGGTGCACTTCGACCCGCTGCTGCGCGCGGGCGAGAAGTTCAGGTATGAAGTGCTGAACGTCGTCGACAGCGCTCCGGGCCAGAACCCCACGGTCACGATCCGCGTGACCGATCCCACCAACAACAACGCTCCGTACGACATCAAGGCGGCGGGCGGCCCGTTCCAGATCGGCAACGCCTCGCTGCGCGTCGACGTCGCGTTCTCGACGCGGCCCGACTTCACCAACACGGGCAGCGGCTCGGCGACAGCGACGACCGGTGCGCCGGCGCAGCCGATCAGCATCGACTTCAAGGCGAACGGCGTGCCTGACCCGGCGTTCCCGGGCGCGTTCAAGGCCACCGCGACCGTCGCGATTCCGGCCGCGGCCACGGGCTCGGGCAGCGCGCTGCTCGAGGGGCGCCCCAACGTGCGCATCGACACCAACGGCGACGGCGTCCTCGAGACGGTCGCCGTGCCCGTGACGTCCAGCGGCAAGGCGTTCGCGATCACCGATGCAGCGCCAGTGCCCTACCGTGCGGTCGTGGACATCAACAAGTGCAACGACTGCCACAAGCAGCTTTCGCTGCACGGCGAGAACCGCGCGGGCAATGCCGAGCTGTGCGCCACCTGCCACAACCCGAACGCCACCGACATCGCGCGCCGCGTCGCGAACTCGAGCTGCCAGTCGGTCACCGGCACGCTCGACGACCAGACCATCGACTTCAAGGTGATGGTGCACGCGATCCACGCCGGCGCGATCGCCGGCTACAAGGTCTGCGGCTACGGCAACACCGGCTACGACTTCAGCCACGTGCGCTATCCGGGCAGGCTCAACAACTGCGAGGGTTGCCACCTGCCGGACACCTACTATCCGCCGGATTCGACGGTGGCGCTGGCGACGACGTTCGACGCCGGTGACCGCTCCACGCCGCTCGGCGACGTCGCCACGACGCCGGCCACGGCGGTGTGCTCCGTGTGCCACACGAGCCAGGACGCGCGCAACCACATGCTGTCGTCCGCCGCGGGCGGATCGGTGACGGCCGTGAAGGATGCGGCGAGCCGCACGCCGGCCACGGCGCCCGAGACGTGTGCCACGTGCCACGGGCCGGGCAAGGACGCCGACGTGAAGAAGGTCCACGGCGTCGCCGAGTTCAATTACAACTGAGGCGGATATGAAGCACTCAACACCGCTGTTCGTCCGCCTGGCTGCCCTCGCCGCGTTCCTGCCTGCGCTCGCGTTCGCGGCCGACGACGCGGCCAAGGCCGCCGAACCTGCCTACAGCAAGAAGGGCGCCGACACCTGCCTCGGCTGCCACGACGACGAGGTGACGCTCGCCGTGTTCCACGGCAAGCATGGCCAGCCGAACGACCCGAAGAGCCCGTTCGGCAAGGGCCAGCTGCAGTGCGAGGCCTGCCACGGTCCCGCGGGCGACCACACCAAGCGCGTGAAGAAGGGCGAGACCCGGCCGCCGGTGATCCGCTTCGAGCG
>JAGVUU010000162.1:9468-15651 GCA_019136105.1 Gammaproteobacteria bacterium | reverse complement strand
GCTCACGCTGACGCCGATGCTGTGCTCGCGCTTCCTCGAGGTCTCGCAGAAGCACGGCCGGGTGTACCGCTTCTTCGACCGGCTGCTCGAAGGACTGGACGCCTTCTACCGGCGCCTGCTTGGCTGGACGCTCGAGCACCGCGGCAAGGTGCTGGCGGCGACGCTGCTCGTGGTGCTGTCGAGCGGCTACTTCTTCGCGCAGGTCGGCAAGGACTTCATCCCCGAGGAGGACGACGGGCGCTTCAGCGTCAGCTTCCGCGCGCCGCTCGGCACCAGCCGGCCGGCCATGGATGCAGTGCTCGAGGAGATCGACCAGACCATCCGCCGCCACCCGGAAGTGAGATCGTCGTTCATCGGCATCGGCATCGGCGGCACCGCGCAGGTGAACAGCGGCATGGCATTCGTGACCATGGTGCCGCGCGACGAACGCGACATCTCGCAGCGGGAGTTCCTGCAGCGGCTGCAGGGCGAACTCGCGCAGATTCCGGGCGTGCTGGCCTTTGCCTCCGTGCCGTCGCCGATCGGCGGCATGCGCGGCGAGCAGCTGCAGTTCGCGATCGTCGGGCCCGACCTCGACAACGTGGCATCGCTGTCGCGCGAGCTGGCGGGCCGCCTCGGGCAGGATCCCGCACTCGGCCGCATCGACCTCGACCTGCAGCTCGACCTGCCGCAGCTGCGCCTCGAGGTGGATCGCGTACGCGCGGCCGACGTCGGGCTCACGAGCGCCGACGTCGCGTACGCGGTCAACATGCTGGCCGGCGGCGTCGATATCGCGAAGTACAACGACGACCCGGGCGACGGCGACCGCTACGACATTCGCGTCAAGGCGGCGGACGGCGAGATAACGTCGGCCGACGACCTGCGGCGCATCTTCCTGCGCACGCCCAAGGGACAGATGGTGCGGCTCGACACGGTCGCGACGGTCGAGGACATCGTGGGTCCGGCGGTGATCACCCGCTACGGCTTGCAGTACTCCGCGAACTTCTACAGCAACCCGACCATGCCGCTCGGCGCGGCGGTGGAGCGTGTCCGGGCCGAAGCCGCGGAGCTGTTGCCGCCGGGCTACTCGATGGAGCTGCAGGCACGCGCCCGCGAGTTCGCCAAGACCTCGGGCTACGTGAAGCTCGCACTGATGCTGGCGCTTGCCCTCGTGTACATCGTGCTGTCGAGCCAGTTCAACTCGTTCCTGCAGCCGCTCATCGTGATGACGGCGCAACCGCTCGCCGTGGTGGGTGGCCTGTTCGCGCTGTGGATCACCGGCACGACGCTCAACATGATCTCCATGATCGGCCTGATCCTGCTGATGGGCCTGGTCGCGAAGAACTCGATCCTGCTGGTGGACCTCACCAACCAGTTGCGCGAACAGGGCCGGGCCGTGGAGGACGCGCTGCGCGAGGCGTGCCCGGTGCGACTGCGGCCGGTGCTGATGACCTCGCTCACCGTGATCCTGGCGCTGCTGCCGGCGGCGCTCGGCCTCGGCGCGGGCGCCGACACCAACGGGCCGATGGCGATCGCGGTGATCGGCGGCATGGTGAGCTCGACGCTGCTCACCCTGGTGGTGGTGCCGGCCGTATACTCGCTCGTCGAGCAAGGACTGCGCCGCCTGCGCCGGAGAACTTCATGATTCGTTCGCCCCTGCCCGCCCTCGCCGTCCTGGTGCTGCTGACGGCCTGTGCCGTCAACCCCTGGACGGTGGACTCCTTCGAGGCGCCCGAGGCGGACGTCGCCGGCAAGCGCACTTTCGTCTGGCGTGACGGCGAGGTCGGCGCACCGCTCATCAAGCGGCCAGCCGTCGCGGCCGACACGCAGGCGCGACTGCGCGAGGCGATCACGCACGAGCTGAAGCTGAAGGGCTACGTCGAGACCACGGACGCCGCGGCCGCAGACATGATCGTGAGCTTCCAGGTGAGCGGTTCGCGCCGGTTCGAGCCGTCGGACCAGCGGCGCATCGGCGCGCCGTCGCCGAACGAGGTGCTGACGCCGGGCAACGTGCGGCCGCCGCCGGCCTCGGAGGTGCCGCGCGAAGTGTCCGTCCGCCAGGGCAACGTGATGGTGTTCGCCGAGCACCCCGGCTCGGGCCAGCTCATGTGGCGCGGCCTGGTCAGTGCCGAGATCCGCACGTCGTCGCTCGAGCGGACCGTTGACAAGGTGATCGACGCGGGCCGGCACATCGCGCAGGGCTTCCCGGCGCGACGCACGACGCACTGAAGACGTCGCACGTGGGTCAGCCGCCGGCGTAGTAGTCCGGCTCGTTCCCCTTGCGCCACTTGATGTTGCAGCCGAGGCTCGGCTGTTGTTCGGCCGCGGACGCCCGGCCTGCGAGCGTCGCATCGATGGCTGCCCGCAGATCGGCGCCGGTCACCGGCCTGCCGTTGCCGGGGCGGCTGTCGTCGAACTGGCCGCGATAGACCAGCCGGCGCCCCGCATCGAACAGGAAGAAATCCGGCGTGCACGCGGCCCGGTAAGCCTTCGCCACGGCCTGGCTCGCATCGAGCAGGTAGGGGAACACATAGCCGGCTTGCGCGGCCTCCGCCCTCATCCCGTCCGGCCCGTCCTGCGGGTAGGCCTCGACGTCGTTCGAGTTGATCGCCACCACGGCGAGGCCGCGCGGCTGGTATTCGCGCGCCATCGCGGCGAACCCGCTGCGCAGGTGCTTCACGAACGGGCAGTGGCTGCAGATGAAGGTCACCAGCAGCGCGGGCGCGTCCGCGAACCCGGCGAGCGCATGCACGCGACCGTCGAAGTCGGGCAGCGAGAACCCGGGCGCCGGCGTGCCGAGCTCGAGCATCGTGGAAGGCGTCCTCGCCATGGCGAATCCTCCGTGTGTCAGCGGCGCATGATGAGCAGCACGCCCGCCACGAGCAGTGCGGCACCGAGCAGGCGCGACGGCGTGATGGTCGACTGCGGGAACCCGATGATGCCGTAGTGATCGATGACCAGCGCGGCGAGCATCTGGCCGGAGAGCGTGAGTGCGAGCAGTGCGGCGGCCCCGAGCCGCGGACCGAGCACCGTGGTAGAGGCGACGTACACCGCCCCGAGCACGCCGCCGAACCACGCCCACGCGGGCACCGTCGCCGTCGAGCCCGGCACCCAGCGCGAGCCGCTCGCGACCGCCACCAGGATGAGCGCCGCGAGGCCGACCACGAAGTTCACGATCGCGGCCAGCACGGGGGAACCGATGGCGAAACGCACCGTGGCGTTCATGCCCACCTGCACGGTGAGCCCCGCACCGACCATGGCAGCCATCAAGTGCGGCCAGTAGCTCATGCGGTCGCGGCCCGCGGGCTGTTGAAGGCGCGCCAGGTGAGCGCGCCGATGCCGGCGAGCAGCGCCACGAACCCGATCAGTCCGCCGACCAGCGGCAACTGCTTGAGCAACCACAGCACGACCAGGCCCAGCAGCAGCGCGAGCAGCTGCCAGCCGCGCGTCACGGGCCGGCCGGGGCGCAGCGCCGCGAGCCCGCGCTGCGCGACGAACAGCGCCGCGGTGATCCAGCCGAGGAACAGCACGAGCAGGTACAGCGACATCAGCAGCAGCGCGACCGGGATGCCGATGATGGTGATGAGCAGCACCACCGCCACGAACGGCACGCAGAGCAGGATCGCCAGGCCGAGCCCGAGCGATGGCAGCGGCTTGCGGCCGATGGCCGCGGCCGCCTCGGACGTGAAGCCCGGCAGCAGCAGTACGAACAGCGCGCCGGCGACGAACACGCCGAGGAACCACAGGAACGTGCCGAGGCCGGTGGCAGCGTCACGCACCTCCGGCTGCACTTCGTGGAAGACGCGCCCGACGTCTTGTTCGTGGAATTCGATCCCGCCACTGATCACTGCGCCCTCGGGCACGGCGGGTTCGGCAGGACCGTGGTAAATGAGCCGCCCGCCGATGCGCGCCGACGGGCCGATCACCAGTTCCTTCGCGCGCACTTCGGCGTCGCCGATCACTTCACCGTCGAGGCGCACGGAGCCGCCGGAGGCCTGCAGGTACTTGTGGGCGACGCCTTCGAACACGATCTGGCCGCCCGTGAGCGAGAGTCCACCGGCGACGATCGTGGCAGGCCCCACGTTGATGTCGCCACCCGCCACGCGGGCATTGCCGTTCACGATGGCGTCGAACTGCACGCTGCCGCCTGCCGCGTAGAGATCGTCACCGATCGCACCGCCGACGGACACCTCGCCGCCGGCGGCCACCAGGTCGCCGCTCACCTCGCTGGCGGTGGAAACGTGCCCCCCCGTCAGTATGGCGTCGCCTTCGACCGGCTCGGTGAGGTTCAGCATGCCGCCGGCCCCGAAGAAGTCCGAGCCGAACTGGTGGGTGACGGAATCGTCGCCGTCGTAATGGACGCTGCAGCCGGTGAGGGCTGCCAGCGCCAGCGCGACCAATGCCACGCCCGAAACTCGCCGTTTCATCTCGGTCTCCTTCGTGCCCGGCATGACCCTGCGGCGGGCGCGGATCGGTGGCACGCTGTTGCGCCGCAGTGTACGGCAGCGCGCCTGGCCGCCGGGAGACACTGCGCGACGAAGCGGCTCGGCGGCACGACGAGCGGACGGAAAGAGAAAGGCCGCGAGCCCCTGATGCAGCTCGCGGCCTTCTCGTATTGCGGCCTTCCGTGACCCGCCCGCCACCCCCGTTTCAGGCATCCCCCAGTTCGGATTCCTCATCCCGGCGCGCGCGGGTCACGCCAGGGTCGGTGCGCTTGTACGCGATCGGCGGTGTTGCGTCATTACGCAATGCAGCACGAGAAGGAGATGACAGCTATCCGCTTCTCCTCGCCACCCCTTCCACCATGAACCCGACGAACCTCGGCGCCCGCGTCCTCGATCAACGAGCGCATCGGCCGGTTCAGGTGGCAGCCGCCCGCGAGCGGCATCCAGGCCCGGTTCAACCGGTCCTGCCAGCGGGCCACCTTCGGGTCGGGTGACCGCCCGTGCTCGAGGAACAGGAACTGCCCGCCAGGCTTCAGCACGCGCCGTACCTCGCCGAGCGCGTGCACCACGTCCGGAATCGAACAGAGCGTGAAGGTGCTGACCACCGTGTCGAAGCGCGCATCCTCGAACGGAAGGTGCTCGGCATTGAGGTGATGGAAATCGACGTCGATCGCCGCGTGCGCGATGCGCGGCAACGACAGCCGGTCGAGATCGGCATCCGGGTCGATGGCTTCGATGCGCCTCACCGTAGGCGGATAGTGCGTGAGGTTGCGGCCGGTGCCGAAGCCGATCTCGAGGATGCGGCCACGCGCGGGCGCGAGCGTGCGGTCGCGCGGCTCGCGCAGCATCGGGCTCGACATCGCGAGGTCGAGCACCCGCGGGAAGATGTAGTGGTGGTAGAAGGGGGGTAGTGACTAGGGGGCGGGGGGTAGAGACGGGGCGGGCCAGACCACGCTGAATGCACCGCGCAGCTGACCCTGCTCGAACCCGGTCGCCTGGTCCTTTGGATAGTCGCGCGCGATCGCAGCAGCCAGCTCCGGGGCGATCGTCTTGCCATGGCAAGTGAGGCACAGCGCGTCGGTCGGGATGGCGCGCATGTAGCGGCGCTCCACGGCGTCGCCACGCCTGATCTCGAAGACGGCCTCGAGCGGCCGATCGATCGGTCCGGACCCGAGGTCCGCGGCGAATTGCTCGAGGACGGTGCGCTCGAGATCGTCAGGCGCATTCGAAGGATTGCGCACCCGCAACGCGGTGCGGCCGACGCGCGCACCCGAGGCCTGCGACAGTTGCGCCGCGATTTCCGGCGCGCGCAGGTAACAGACGTTGATGGCCGCCATGGGTCCGCCCTCCGCGATGGCATTGGTGAGCTCGGCCTTCAACTGGCCGCCCAGCTGCATCGCGAGCTGGCGACTCTGATCGACCCACGCCGTGTCCGTGGCCGGCTCGCCGGCCGACAGCATCATTGGACTCAACACCAGGACCAGGGCAGCAGCCATGCGCTTCATGCGGGGTACCTCACGATCTCCCGTTCCGTATAACCCAAATTCACAATCGTGGCGCTTCCAATCATGCAGCTAGGGCGATTGTTCCGCCCCGGCATATAATGTGCGGATTCATGCCGTTGGCCTCGAAGGCGCGCTCGGGTAGATTGCGCGCCCCGCTCCACAGGTCCGTTCACGATGGGACGCATTTTCGAAGTTCGCAAGCACGCGATGTTCGCGCGCTGGAACCGCATGGCGAAGCAGTTCGCCCGCATCGG
>JAGVUU010000162.1:0-9455 GCA_019136105.1 Gammaproteobacteria bacterium | reverse complement strand
GTGAAGAAGGGCGGCCCTGACCCGAACTCGAACCCGGCGCTGCGCCGCGTGATCCAGAACGCGCGTGCCGTGAACATGCCGAAGGACAAGGTCGAGGCGGCGATCAAGCGCGCGCAGGGACGCGATGCGGCCAATTTCGAGGAAGTGATCTACGAGGGATACGGCCCGCACGGCGTCGCCGTGCTCGTCGAGTGCGCCACCGACAACCCCACGCGCACCGTCGCGAGCGTGCGCAACGCCTTCAGCAAGAACGGCGGCAACCTCGCCACCACCGGCAGCGTCGCCTTCCAGTTCAAGCGCATGGGCGTGTTTCGCCTGAATCCCGAGGGCATCGACCAGGACGACCTCGAGCTCTACCTGATCGACCACGGCCTCGAGGACTTCGGCGAGAGCACCGGCGAGAAGGGCGAGCCCCAGCTCGTCGCCCGCTGCCTGTTCGAAGACTTCGGCACGATGCAGAAGGCGCTCGAGGACCGCGGCATCACGCCGGTCTCGGCCGAGCAGGAGTACATCTGCCAGGTGCCCACGGAGCTCGGCGAGGCGGAGGCCACCGAGGTGCTGGAGCTCATCGACAAGCTCGAGCAGGACGAGGACGTCCAGAAGGTCTATCACACGCTCGCCTGAGAGAGCGCGGCTTACTGCCAGCCAGCGGCGCTGAACTCGAAGACGCCCGGGTTCAACGGGTCACTTCGTTGCCACACGACGCGCGAGTGCGTCACCGTCAGGATCCAGCCTTGCTGGTCCGTGGGCACGCGGCTCGCGAACGCACCGGCATCGAACACCGCACCGCACCCGCCGTGGCGTGAATCGCGTACCGACTCGTAGCGCAGCCACTGCACGCCGGCCTCGCGCGCCGCGCGACCGATCGCCTGGCAGTCGCCATAGTCGGAGCGGTGGGTCCAGCGGTCCCGATCGCGCTCGAATGGCGATGCACGCAGGTCGATGGCCGTCCCGGCGACCGGCACCTTGAACACCGTCTGCGGCCGCGGCGGCATCGAGGCGATGCCCGGCGTGTCGCGAAGGTGTCGCCAGCGCCAGTACCCCACCTCCGCGCACGCGGTGCGCGCGTGATCCGCGCCGTAGAAGACCCCGGGATCGTTGGGACCGCGGAAGCGCGAGCCGCCGGGCGGGGGCGCGTAGCGGAAGGGCGTGAAGAGCAGCCAGTGCAGGTCGAGCCGCGCGACTTCCCGCGGCACCGGCGGCTTGGTGCGCTCGATCAGCCGCTCGAGCACCGTCTGCTCGGCCACCGAGTCCACCAGCGCCATGGTCGATGCGACGTGCTGCGCCTCGACGGCGCGCCACAGGTCGAGCGCGGCCGGCCGCGCTTCAGACGCGACCGCGTGCGTGGTCCAGGTAGTCAACGACGCGCACCAGACCGGCGGCGCTCTTGATCAATTCGAGCGGCGCGGCACCGAGCGCGGTGTTGTAGCCCTCCAGCCAGGCGCGGGCAGTGCCTTCGTGGCCCCACAGCGCGTCGAGCGAGCGGAACAACCGCACGAAGAGGATCGCAAGCTCCCACTCCTTGGCGCGGGTGGGGGAGAGCTTGTACTTGCCTGTGAACAGGCGTGACGCGGTGGGGCCGGACAGGCCGAGGGTCTCGGCCACCTGCCGCTGCGTGAGCCCCAGGAGGCCCGCCGCACGCGTGACGGCCTTCGTCAGGACCGCCGTCTCCTCTGGCAGGGGACTCGTCTGAAGCGTCCGGGCACCCATGGGCTAACCCTATTCCTCTGGAACGTATTTGTCTAGTTATTTTCTATAGAATTTTCAGAGCCGCAGGCAGGGAGCCGATCCCGCTCGCCCTGCGAACAGGCCCCGGCACCGCCCTCGTCTAAACTGCGCGCCATGCAAGCCGCCCGCGACCTCTTCTCGTACCGCAAGTACTGGGCCCACCGGTTCGGTCCCGCGCCGTTCCTGCCCATGTCGCGGGCGGAGATGGACGAACTCGGCTGGGACTCCTGCGACATCATCATCGTCACGGGCGACGCCTACGTGGACCACCCGAGCTTCGGCATGGCGATCGTCGGCCGCGTGCTCGAGGCGCAGGGCTTCCGCGTCGGCATCATCGCGCAGCCGGACTGGCACTCCACCCGCGACTTCATGAAGCTCGGCAAGCCGAACCTGTTCTTCGGCATCACCGGCGGCAACATGGATTCGATGGTGAACCGCTACACCTCGGATCGCCGCATCCGCAGCGACGACGCCTACACACCGCACGGTGTGGCGGGCGCGCGGCCCGACCGCTGCGTCATCGTGTACTCGCAGCGCGCACGCGAGGCCTACAAGGACGTGCCCGTCGTGATCGGCGGCATCGAAGCATCGCTGCGCCGCATCGCCCACTACGACTACTGGTCCGAGAAGGTGCGCCGCTCGGTGCTGATGGATGCGAAGGCCGACCTGCTGGTGTTCGGCAATGCCGAACGGCAGATCATCGAGATCGCGCACCGTCTCGCCGCGGGCAGGAAGATCGAAGAGGTCACCGACCTGCGCGGCACAGCGTTCACCCGGAAGGGCGTGCCCGGGGGCTGGACCGAGATCGACTCGACGCACATCGACGCGCCGGGGCCGCTGAATCCGCCGGTCGATCCGTATGCCATGGAAGGGGGTAGTGATCAGGGGGTAGGGGGTAGTGGAAGACAGGCTGCGGCAACGGACACGATGGCGGCATCAGGTTCCGCCGCGGCGCCGGAGACGGTGCTGAGATTCCACCGCCGCCTGCCGAAGAGCGCTGACCGCGAGCACAGCGTCATCCGCCTGCCGTCGTACGAGCAGGTGGCCGACGACGCGATCCTCTACGCGCACGCGTCGCGCATCCTCCACCTGGAAGCGAATCCGGGCAACGCGCGCGCGCTGGTGCAGCGCCACGGCGACGTGGACGTATGGCTCAACCCGCCGCCGGTCCCGCTCACCACCAAGGAGATGGATGCGATCTACGAGCTGCCGTACCAGCGCGTGCCGCACCCGGCCTACGGCAACGCGAAGATCCCGGCGTACGAGATGATCCGCTTCTCGATCGCGATCCAGCGGGGCTGCTTCGGCGGTTGCACGTTCTGCTCGATCACCGAGCACGAGGGTCGCATCATCCAGAGTCGCTCGGAGGACTCGATCATCCGCGAGATCGAGGAGGTGCGCGACAAGGTGCCGGGCTTCACCGGCGTGATCTCCGACCTCGGCGGGCCGACGGCGAACATGTATCGCCTCGCGTGCAAGTCGCGCGAGATCGAGGCGGCGTGCCGCAAGCCATCGTGCGTCTATCCGGGGATCTGCCCCAACCTGAACACCGACCACTCGCCGCTCATCAAGCTGTACCGGCGCGCTCGCGCGCTGCCCGGCATCAAGAAGGTGCTGATCGCTTCGGGCGTGCGCTACGACCTCGCCACCGAGTCGCCCGAATACGTGAAGGAACTCGCGCAGCACCACGTCGGCGGCTACCTCAAGATCGCGCCCGAGGCGATCGGCGAGGGCCCGCTGTCGAAGATGATGAAGCCGGGCATCGGCACCTACGACCGCTTCAAGGCACTGTTCGACCGGTTCTCGAAGGAAGCCGGCAAGGAGCAGTACCTCATCCCCTATTTCATCGCCGCACATCCGGGCACGACCGACGAAGACATGCTCGAGCTGGCGTTGTGGCTGAAGCGGAACGGCTTCCGCGCCGACCAGGTGCAGGCATTCCTGCCCTCGCCGATGGCCAGCGCGACGGCGATGTATCACTCCGGAAAGAACCCGCTGCACAAGGTCACGCGCACCTCGGAGGAGGTGTACATCCCGAAGGGCACCCGCCAGCGCCGGCTGCACAAGGCGTTCCTGCGCTATCACGATCCGAACAACTGGCCGCTGCTGCGCGAAGCGCTCCGGCGCATGGGCCGGGCGGACCTGATCGGCAACGGCAAGCAGCACCTCGTGCCGACCTACCAGCCGATCGGCACGGGACACTCGCACGAAGGTAAGCGGAAGCCGAAGGCAACGACCGGCAGCAGCAAGCCTGTCCAGCCGTTCCGTACGCAGCACACGGGCCTGCCGAAAGCACCGGCACGCAAGCCTGGCAGCGGCCGGCCGCGCGGTTCGCGGTGAACTTCCGCTGGAGGCGCTTCGCGCTCGAGGCGCTGGTATTCATCGTGATCGTCGCGGGCATCCAGGCCTGGCGCGCGCGTGACCTGCTGCCGGCGGACGAACGAACGGCGATCCCTGCCTTCGAACTCACCGACCTGGAGGGTCGTACCTGGCGATCGACGGATCTCGCCGGCAAGCCCGCGGTGATCTACTTCTTTGCCCCGTGGTGCGGCGTGTGCGCGGCGAGCTCGCCGCAGCTGCGCTGGTTCCATCGCTGGCGCGGCGACGACGTGCAGGTGATCCTGGTCGGCCTCGACTACGGCTCGCCGTCCGAGGTCCGCGACTACGCCCGCAAGCACTCGCTCACGATGCCCGTGCTCCTCGGCACGCCCGCCACCGGCGCCGCTTTCCGGATCAGCGGCTACCCCACCTACTACGTGATCGACGCGCAGGGCCGCATCGCGCGGCGCGACGTGGGCCTGAGCACCGTCGCGGGACTGTGGATCAGGACGCTCGGGCTGTAGCGGCCGGGCCCGCGAGCCGCCGCCCCGCTACTCGTAGCGGTGCGCCTCGAACAATTCCGCCGCCGTCTGGAAATACGCGATCCCGAGCGCATCGAGCGCCGGATCCGGTGCCGTGGCGGTGAAGGTCTCGCCCTCGCGATCGTAGAGATAGTCACGGACCTTGCCGTCCATTCCCATCACCGCCAGCCGGCCGTTGCGGTAGATGGCCACGTCGTGGTCGTGGCTGAACAGCGCGACCCGGGACGACTCCGGCGCGTGCAGCACGTCCTGGCCGAAGAACGGCGCCTCGTACGGCAGCCCGAGCAGGCCCAACACGGTCGGTGCCACGTCGATCTGCGTCATCAGCGTGTCCACGCGGCGTGGCTGCAGGTGCTTCGGCGCGTAGATCATCATCGGGATCTCGTACGAGCTGAGCGGAATGTCGGCCTTGCCGTACACGCGCGCCCCGTGGTCGGCGACGACGACGAAGATCGTGTCGTCGAACCACGGCTGCCTTTCCGCCTCGCGCAGGAAGTAGCCCAGCGCGTAGTCGGCATACCTGACGCCGGCCTTCCGGCCGCCGCCCGATGCCGGGATGCCGAGGCTCTCGAGGCCCGGGCGGAACGTGTACGGCTTGTGGTTCGAAGTGGTCATCACGATCGAGAAGAACGGCTGGCCGCGTGAGTGCAGGTCAGAGAAGTGGTGCAGCGCGAGGTCGAACAGGTCCTCGTCGGCGACGCCCCAGATGTTCTCGAAGCGCACGTGGTCGATGGCGCTGCGATCGAGCACGTCGAAGCCGTTGCCGGCGTAGAACGCGTTCATGTTGTCGAAGTAGCCGTAGCCGCCATACAGGAAACTGGTGTCGTAGCCGAGGTCGCGCATCACGCGACCCCAGGTGGCGATGCCGTCGTTGCCGGGCCGCCGGACGATCGACACCGTCGGAATCGGCGGGAACGAGGCCGTCAACGCCTCGAGGCCACGCACGGTGCGCGTGCCGGACGCGTAGGTGTTGGCGAACCAGACGCCGCGCTGTGCGTACGCGTCGAAGTTCGGCGTCAGGTCGTGCTTCGAGCCGTACAGCCGGCTGAACTTCGCACCGAACGACTCGCTCGAGATCACCACGACGTTGAGCCGGCCGAGCCCGTCGGCGCGCGCGGGAAAGCGCCGGTCGAGCCGTCCTTCGTCGAGCCGGATGAGCTTGCCGCCGCCCGCCTCGAGCGCGCTCGCGAGCAGCCTCAGGTTGCCCGCCGGATCACGCGAGGCGTAGTAGGCGTGATAGTCGATCTCGTTGGTCTCGGCGGCGCGGAAGAAGCTGCTGTAGCCGTTCTGCAGCAGCTCGTTCTCGACGCGGTTCGACGACCACGACAGCGCGTTCGTGGGATACACGGCGATCGCGCCCACGAGCAGCGTGGCGTGCACGCCAAATGGGGCGAGACGTTGGCGCAGCGACGAGGCCGGTGCCTCACCCGGCAGCAGCCAGCGCCGCAGTCGCCACGTGAGGACGGCACCCAGCGTCAGGCTGGCCAGCAGGCCCGGCACAACTGGGTAGACCTCCCAGATGTCGACGAAGACTTCCGCCGGGTAGACGAGATAGTCGAACGCGACCAAGTTGAAGCGCGCGTCGAACTCCTCGAAGAAGAAGTACTCGGCGATGGCCAGGAAGACCAACCCGGCGATCGTGGCGACGAACCCAGCCGCCAGCAACGCCCGGTTCCAGCGCGAGCGGTACCAGCGGTCGGGAAGGAACAGCAGGTAGATCGCGAGCGGCGCGACCAGGTAAAGGCTCTCGACCGCGTCGTTCACGGCGCCGGCCAGGAGCAACAGGGGCAGGTGCGCCGCCGGCACCTCCGCGGCGGTGCCGAAATGGGCCCAGAGCAGCAGGCGCGTGGCCAGGCCCACGCACAGGTAGAGCGCGGCGAAGGCCAGCGCGGGCACGAAACGCCGGCCGCCAGCGGCCAGACTCGGTCCAGGAATCAGTTGCAATTCGTCGGTCCTGCAGGGGTCCGACGCGTTAGACGGCCGATCCGCCGGAAATCAATCGGCCGTGGCCCACCGGCGACGGCCGGGGAAGGCGAGCAGCGCGCCGTATCCGTCACGCCGTCCCGTGATCCTCGTGCCAGAGCATGATGATCAGCGCGTGCACCGCGTCGAAAGCGTAGTCGTGCGCATACGTCCAGCGGCTCTCGCGCGGGCCCGCAACGTTCAGGCGCTCGATGTCGTGTGCCTCGATGAATTCGCGCGCCTCCACCGCGGCCATGGCCGGACTCATCGCGTTGGCGTCGACGAGACAGACGGGCTTGCCGAGCTCGCGGCAGGTCTCGAGCGTGAGTTGCGTGCCCTTGCCGAGCTGCCCACGGTGCAGGATCAGCGTGCCGTCCGAGCTCTCGACGTTGCGGCGCGTTCGCTCGCGGTAGCCGCCCCTCGCCTCGAACAGCGGGTAACGCGGCGGAATCGGACCGTCTTCCGCGGCCCGTCCCGTCGGGCACCAGCCTCCGCAGGGATTGCCGAGCTCGATGGCCGCATCGAGCGCGCCCCGGTCGACACCAGCCTGTCCGCCCGAATAGATCGTCAGTGGCCTGATCATCGCGCCTCCCCTGACTGTCCCAGTCTGCCCTTGAGGGCGCCCGAGGTCATACGTACTGACCACGAATGTCAGGGTCGGTTCCTCGCCCGGGCGCCGCAAATCAACCGATCGCCGCGAGGTCCTCCGCAGACAGCGCGAGTTCTGCAGCGGCAAGGTTGTCCTCGAGGTGAGCCAGACTCGAGGTTCCCAGACTCGAGGTTCCCGGGATCGGCAGCATCGCCGGCGACCGTGCCAGCAGCCACGCGACGGCGGCCCGCGCAAATGCCACGCCGTGCCGGCCTGCCCACTCGACGAGCCTTGCCCGCGCACCCTCGCGCGGTTCACGCGGGCTCTGTGACAACGGCGACCATGGGATGAAGGCCATGCCGTCGCGCTCGCAGGTCGCGAGCACGGCGTCCGACGTCCGGTCCGACACGTTGTAGCGATTCTGCACGGACACGACATCCAGCACCCGCCGCGCCCGGGCGAGCTCGCCGGACGTGAAGTTGGAAACGCCCACGTGCCGGATCTTGCCTTCGCGCTGCAGCCGCGCGATCTCGCCGAGCGATTCCTCGAGCGGCACCAGCGGGTCGATGGAGTGGAACTGGTAAAGGTCGATGCGCTCGACACGCAGGCGCTTCAGGCTCGCCTCGCACGCCTCGCGCAGGTGTGACGGCCGGCCATCGCGATCCCAGCGCTCCTGCGACGGCCGGACGATCCCGCCCTTGGTGGCGATCACGAGGCCGGCGGGGTACGGGTGCAGCGCGTCGGCGATCAGGCACTCGTTCGTCCCGGGGCCGTACGCGTCGGCGGTGTCGATGAAGTTCACGCCGAGTTCGACCGCGCGCCGCAGCACGCGGATGGCGGCCTCACGGTCCGGTGGGTCACCCCAGATGCCAGGCCCGCTCAGGCGCATCGCGCCGAAGCCGAGACGGTTCACCGTGAGGTCGCCGCCGATCACGATCGTGCCCGCAGTGCTCATGGCCGTCCCCTCGATCGCCCTGACTCGAGCTTACCGCGTTTTGACTTAACGGCCGCCGGTCACGTGACGCGGTTCACGCAACGGAGCCGTCTGCACCCAGGCGAGGGCCTGCGGCAGTAGCGTCGGTAACCCTCGGCGGGCGGTCGGTTGCCCCGCCCGGGAGAAGGAGGACGACATGAACGCGACCCGCCACGCTCTGTCCGTGCCCCCGTTGCCGGCACTGTCGCCCCGCGTGCGCCGCGTCGTCGGGCGTATCGTGCTGGTCCTGCTGATCGCGCTGCCGTGCATCGCGCTGGCGACACCACCGTCCTGGGCGCCCGCCCATGGATGGCGCAAGAAGAACGACCCCGCCTATGCCGGCTACAGCGGGCGCACCTGGAATGACGACTACGGCGTGCGGTCCGGCCGTTGCGACCACACCGAGGTCGGTGCCGTGCTCGGTGGCGTGGCCGGCGGCGTGATCGGCGCCGAGGCCGGCAAGGGTGACCAGCGCGCCGTGGCGATCGTGGTCGGCACGGTGATCGGCGCGGCCATCGGGGCCGAGATCGGCCGCCGCGTGGACAAGGCCGACCGGTCGTGCGTCGGCCATGCACTCGAGCTCGCTGGACCCGGCCAGACGGTGGGGTGGACGAACCCGGACACCGGCGTCTCCTACAAGCTCACGCCGGCGGACAAACCCGGGGGCGCGAGCGGTTGCCGCAAGTTCCGGCTCGTCGCCACTGGCGGCTTCGGCCTGAGCGAAGGCCGCACGGTCGCGTGCCCCGCACCGGACGGCACCTGGAGCCTCGCGCCGGAGGCGCAGCTCGGACGGCGCTGAGCCACCGCGGTTCCCCCGCGAGGGGCGGCATCAGCTCCCGGTCTTGGGGCTCGCGGGCAGGCACTCTTCCAGGGGCTTGAAGTTCATGGCGCGGCGACGCAGGAAATCCTCCAGCCCGAGCTCGTGGTAACGATCACCCTTGCGGTTGCCGGGCTGGTGGGGGGCAAGGTCGGGAAACGAACCGTAGCCGGCAAGCAGGCAGTGCCACGACATCACCCCAAAGTGGGTCCCGGCTTTCTGCCGCTCGAGTTCGGCGGCAAGATCGCCGCGGCCGAACCACACCGCGAGCAGATTGCGCAGCGACTCTGACAGCTTGTCGTTGGCGGCATTGGCGCGCCAGTACTCGGTGTCGCCCCGCGTATTCATCCGGTAGTGCGCGACGATGTAGTCGCGCACGCGCTCGAACCAGTTGGACATGAACTGGTTGAAGGCGTCGCGCCGATCGGCGGACAGGCCGCCCTGGTTGAAATGGCTGATGAACGACTCGATGCCGACCTGCACGAGATGCAGCGCCGTCGCCTCGAGCGGCTCGATGAATCCGCC
>JAGVUU010000002.1 GCA_019136105.1 Gammaproteobacteria bacterium | reverse complement strand
GGCCGACGCAGCCGCTCGAGTCGCCGGCGGCCTCGGTGTTGCCGTCGTGACCTATGGCGCCGGCGCACTGAACACGCTCAACCCCGTTGCCGCAGCGTATGCCGAGAAGTCGCCGCTGGTGCTGATCTCGGGCGCTCCCGGGCAGCGCGAGGGACGCGGTGGCCTCCTCCTGCATCACCAGGTGAAGCGGCTCGATTCGCAGTACGCGATCTATCGCGAGGTCACCTGCGACCAGGCGTTGCTGCAGGACATGGCCGATGCGCCCGCCGAAATCGCGCGCGTGCTGTGCAGCTGCCTGACGCACTCGCGGCCGGTGTACCTCGAGTTGCCGCGCGACATGGTGTTGGAACCTTGCGCGACGGCGCCGCGACAGCCCGAGCCCGAGTTCGATGCGGCCGCCGTCGCCGCCTGTGCGGACGAGGTCATGGAGCGTCTCGCGCGGGCGCAACGCCCCGTGATGATGGTCGGCGTCGAGGTGCGCCGGTTCGGTCTCGAGGCGCGCGTGGCCGAACTTGCGCGGCGCCTGCACGTGCCCGTGGTCACGTCGTTCATGGGCCGCGGCCTGCTCGCCGGCAGCGACGTGCCCGTGGCAGGCACCTACCTCGGCCTCACGGCGCACCCGGAGGTCGGCCGTCCCGTCGAGGAATCCGACTGCCTGCTGCTGTTCGGCGTGATCGTCTCCGACACGAACTTCGGCGTCTCCGAAGGACGCATCGACGTGCGCAACACCGTGCTCGCCGCAGACCGCGCCGTGACGATGGGTTACCACCGCTACGGAAACGTGCCGCTCGCGGCGCTCGTGGACGAGCTCGTGCGCCGTGTGGCCGACCGGCCCCTGCGTTCGGCCGGGCGGGCGCAGGACTACCCGCGTGGGCTCGCCGCGGACGACGGGCCGATCGCGCCGCTCGACATTGCCCGGTCCGTCAACGACCTGTTCGCGAGCCGCGGCCGGATGCCGGTGGCGACCGACACCGGCGATTGCCTGTTCACGGCGCTCGAGATCGAGAACACGGAGCTCGTCGCGCCGGGCTACTACGCGACCATGGGGTTCGGCGTGCCCGCGGGCCTCGGCGTCCAGGCGGCCACCGGGCAGCGCCCAGTGATCCTCGTGGGTGACGGTGCGTTCCAGATGACCGGCTGGGAACTCGGCAATTGCCGGCGTTACGGTTGGGACCCGATCGTGATCGTGATGAACAACTTTGGCTGGGAGATGCTCCGTGTGTTCCAGCCCGAGTCGCGCTTCAACGATCTCGGCGATTGGCGCTTCGCCGACCTCGCCGCGCCGCTCGGTGGCGACGGCGTGCGCGTCGCTACACGCCGCGAACTGGCGGTGGCGCTCGAGGCGGCGGCCGGCCGCCGCGGGCGATTCCAGCTCATCGAAGCCATGATCCCGGCTGGCAGCGTGTCGCCGACGCTCGGCGGGTTCGTCGGCGCGCTGCAGCGGCGCAGCGCAGCGCGCAACTGACGCCGATGTCGGGCATCATTTCGCAATGACTCCGAACGCTCCGCAACCGTCCCCGTTCCGCCGCCTCGCGCTGTGGTTGCTGCGCCTCTTCGGCTGGCGCAGCGTGATGGTGTGGCCGCCGGAACCCAAGGGCGTGATCATGGTGTACCCGCACACGTCCAACTGGGATTTCATCGTCGGCATGCTGTTCAAGATCGGCAACGGCCTGCCGGCCAACTGGATCGGCAAGGCCGAGATGTTCCCTGCGCCGTTCACCGGCCTGCTCAAGTGGCTGGGCGGCATCCCGATCGACCGCCGCCGGTCGAAGGGATTTGCCGATGCGCTGGTCGATGAATTCCGGCGCCGCGACTGGATGTGGGTGGCGATCGCGCCCGAGGGCACGCGCTCGCACACCGATCACCTCAAGTCGGGCTTCTACCAGATCGCCGTGGCGGCCGACGTCCCGGTGGCGCTGGCCTACATCGATTACGGCACGCGGACGCTCGGCATCGACACGTACGTGCGCATGACCGGCGACCGCGAGGCCGACATGGCGAAGATCCGCGCGTTCTACGCGGACAAGCGCGGGCACCGCCCGGAGCTGGCGGGCGAGCTGCGGTTGCGACGCTGAGCCGCGGCCGCCGCGGCCGCCGCGGAACCCGCGCTGGGGCCGCATGCAACGCCGGTTTACGCAGCCGTGTTGCGCGTATTACGAATACCCGGGCAGGGTCCGGCTCCTATGATTCCCTTGCAGTGGCGGGGGAGTCCCGAATGGCGGCGCGCGCACAATCGAAGGCGTCCGGGAAGGCCGCGCAGGCCGACAGCCAGCGCTTCGCCTTCATCCTGCATCCACTCACGGTGGACTACCTCTCCAACCACCCGCGCTACGCGTGGACGCGGCACATGCCGCGCAAGTTCCTCGAGACGACGGCGGCGTACATGCCGGCGAAGTACGTCGGCACGGTGAAGGGCGGCCGCTCGCCCGCGACGGGCAAGCCCGTCGATGGCCTCATCTATGCGCTCGGCGCCACGCCGCGCCAGATGCTCACGCGCCCGCCCGAGTTCACGTACACGCGCCTCAACGCTGCGGTGCAGGATGCCGCTGACCGCGGCGCGAAGATCGTGGGCCTCGGCGCATTCACCAAGGTCGTGGGCGACGCAGGCGTGACCGTGGCGAAGCGCGCGCCGATCCCGGTCACCACGGGCAACAGCCTGACCATCGCCGCCACGCTCGAAACGGCCAAGCTCACGGCGATCCGCATGGGCTGGCCCAGCCTCGCGCGGGGCAAGGCGATGGTGGTCGGCGCCACCGGCGCAATCGGCTCGGTCTGCGCGCGGCTGCTGGCGGCCGCCGTCAAGGACGTGGTGCTGGTCTCGATCGAGCCGCCGCGCCTCGAGGCGCTGAAGCGCACGATCCTCGAGGAGACGCCCGACGCCGAAGTCGAGATCGACGTGAGCACGGCGAATCGCGTCGGCGACTGCGACCTGATCGTCACGGCGACGTCGGCGTTCGGCCTGCGCGTGCTCGACGTGAGCCAGTGCAAGCCCGGCGCGGTGATCCTCGACGTCGCGCTGCCGCCCGACATCTCCGCCGAGGAGGCGGCCGTGCGGCCGGACGTGCTCGTCGTCGAAAGCGGCGAGGTGCTGATCCCCGGGCCGGTGGACTTCAGTTTCAACATCGGCCTGCCGGAGCACGTCTCCTACGCGTGCCTGGCCGAGGCGGCGCTGCTGGCGATGGAAGAGCGCTTCGAGTGCTTCACGCTCGGCCGCGACGTGCCGCCGGCGCGCGTGAAGGAAATCTACCGGCTGTTCCGCCGGCACCGGTTCGAGATCGCGCCGCTGCGCACTTTCGGCGAGTTGCTCACCGACGGCATGATCGCGGAAAAGCGGGCGCGCGCGGAGGAACTGCTGCGCGACCCGAAGCTCCTGAAGCGCGTGAAGGCCGAGGCGGCGGCGAAGATGGCCAGGATCCCGCCGCGCGCCAAGGGCGTCGCCGGCGTCACGACCCTCAAGGGGTAGCGGTCGGCGGCGCGGACGGCTGGATCGACGCCGGCTTCCCGGCACCAAAGCGCCACTGCACCTCGAGCAGCATGGAGTCGACGCTCGAATCGTTGCGGGCGTTCAGCACGTCCTCGTCGATCGTGGTCGTCTGCAATTCGAAGCGCACGTGCAGGTTCTTCGCGAACGTGACGCCGAAGCCCACGCCGCCGAGGAAGCCGGTGCCGCTGTCGGAAACGCTCCGGTTCACGATGTCGGTGCCGAACGACTGATCGAGCCGCTGCACGCTCTCGCCGTCCCAGAACCCGGCGCCGAGCTTCAGGTAAACCTCGTAACGGTCGAACGGCAGGATGCCCAGCACCGACAGCTGGGTGATCTGTGCGGAGAAGTCGACGCGATTGTTGTAATAGTCGTTGAACTCGGGAAAGTAGACGAGGTCCTCTTCCCAGCGGATGTCGCCGGTCTCGACATAGCCCAGTTCGAGCGCCACATAGTCGTGCACGCGCCAGCCGGCGTGCAGCGTGTAGCCGTAGTCGCCGTCACCGTCTTCGTAGTAGGCGTACTCACCCCACCAGCATTCGTAGTCGTAGCAGGCGGTGCCGACCTCGACACTCACGTCGGAGAAGTTGCCGCCACCGCCAACGTAGATGCCGCGCCAGGGGGCCTCGAACCCCTGGGCGTGGGCGATGCCGGCAGAGAGGATCATCGCGGCGAAGCAGGTCGCGGCGCCGCCAGCCCTGGCAAGACGAGCCCTCATGGCAGATCCCTCGATCGCGATCGGCTCGGCGGCCGACCAACTTCCTTATAGGCGCGCCTTCACTGGGCGCTCAATGTGGCTTTCCGGAATCCGCGCGGCCGTTTTCTGCGATCATCCGTGTCAACCCGTTCCGATTCGTCGAGACCACGTCCAGATGCGTCACCTGCTCGTCCTTGTGGCCGCCCTGCTGGCCGGCTGTGCCCAGATTCCGGACGGCGTCGAGCCGGTCGGCGGCTTCGACGCCGAGCGCTACCTCGGCAAGTGGTACGAGGTGGCACGCCTCGACCACAGCTTCGAGCGTGGCATGGACAACGTCACCGCCACCTACACGGCGCGCGAGGACGGCGGCATCGACGTCCTGAACCGCGGCTTCGTGCGCGCCGAGGGCGAGTGGGAGGAGGCGCGGGGGCGGGCCAAGTTCGTCGGCGCGCGCGACCGCGGCAGCCTCAAGGTCTCGTTCTTCGGGCCCTTCTACGGCGGCTACAACGTCGTCGACCTCGATCCCGGGTACCAGCTCTCGCTCGTCGTCGGGCCGTCGCGCAAGTACCTGTGGATCCTGGCGCGCCAGCCCGACCCGCCGCGTGACGCGGTCGAGCGGGTGGTGCAGCGGGCGGCCGAGCTCGGCTTCGACACCGACGCGCTCATCTGGGTCAGGCACGACCCGTGAGCATCGCACTCGTCATCTTCGTCGCGACGCTGGTCGCGAGCCTGGCCGGCCTCTACGCGAAGCCGCAGATCATCGAGCGCAGCCTGTTCCGCCCGTACTGGTTCCTGCGGCGCAAGCAGTACGACACCGTCGTCACCAGCGGCTTCGTGCACGCGGACCTGCCGCACCTCATCTTCAACATGGTGACGTTCTGGTTCTTCGCGTTCCCGCTCGAGCGGCAGATCGGGCCGGTGCGCTTCGTGGTGCTGTATTTCCTGGCGCTGGCCGTGAGCGACCTCGGCACCTACTTCAAGCACCGCAACGATCCGCAGTACGCCTCCCTCGGCGCGTCGGGTGCGATTTCGGCGGTGCTGTTCGCGGCAATCGTGTACTTCCCCTGGATGAAGCTCTTCATCATCCCGATCCCGCTGCCGATCCCGGCCCCGCTGTTCGCGGTGGGCTACGTCGCTTACTCGTGGTATTCGGCTCGGCAAGCGCGTGGCCGCATCAACCACGACGCGCACCTGGGCGGCGCGCTGTTCGGCCTGCTGTTCGTGCTCGTGACCGACCCGGCGGCGTTCGGGCAACTGCTCCGCTGGATCGGCAGCTGAGCCGCGGCCACGCGAAGTGCGAACCGCGTCAAGCTCGCGAGCCCAGGGTCAACAAGCCTGCGGCGGCGGGTTAGACTCGCGCGGTACAGATCCCGTGAGGAGGATGGGCGCATGAGAAGCAGATGTCTGGTGTACGTGTTGTGCCTGGCGATGCTGAACCTCGGTTCGCCGCTGGTGGCGCAGGCCGAACTCGTCAGCACGCTGCAGGCGGTCGAGGCGAGCACGCGCGCGCAGGACCTTGCGGCAGTGAACGCGGCACTGGCGCGCGACGAAGTCCGCGCACAGTTCGAGGCGCTCGGGGTCGAGCCTGCCCAGATCGAGTCGCGCATCGCCGCGCTGACGGATGCAGAGCTGCGCACGCTGGCCGGACAGATGGCCGACATGCCCGCGGGCGCCGACGCGCTTGCTGTCATCGGCATCGTGTTCCTCGTGCTGCTGATCCTCGAAGCCGTCGGCGTCATCGACATCTTCAAGAAGTTCCCGTAAACGCTGGAGGACCGCGAGCGGCATGACGGCACCCGGCCCTGTCCGCGCGGTGCTCGCAATCGCCGCTGCGCTCATCGTCGCCGGGTGCGCCGTGCGCGGCCCGGTACTCGCGCCCGCAGCGACGGGTGCCGGGGGCCGGGTCGAACTCGAGTCCACGCCTTTCTTCCCGCAGGAGCGATACCAGTGCGGGCCAGCGGCACTTGCAACGGTGCTTTCGGCTGCCGGCGTCGACGTGACGGCCGACTCGCTCGTGCCGGAGGTGTACATCCCCGGCCGTGCAGGGAGCCTGCAGGCTGAGCTCGTCGCAGCCACGCGGCGGCATGACCGGTTGCCGTACATCCTGCCGCCCACCCTGGACGCGCTGCTCGCGACGCTCGACGGCGGCTTGCCGGTGCTGGTGCTGCAGAAACAGGGTGCCGGACCCTTTCCGGGCTGGCATTACGCGGTCGTGGTCGGTTACGACGCGTCACGTGACCACTTCGTGCTGCGTTCGGGCACCGAGCAGCGCAAGGAATTGTCCGCTCGCCACTTCCTCGCGACCTGGGATCGCGCGGAACGGTGGGCGCTGGTTGCCGTGCAGCCAGGTGCGTTGCCGCCGGCTCCAGACTTCGCGCGCTACATGGAGGCGGCGGCGGGCCTCGAGGCTGTCGGCCTTCTCGACGCCGCGGCCCTGGCGTATGAGGCTGCTGCGCGGGGGTGGCCGGCCGAATCCCTGCCGCAGTTCGCGCTCGCCAACCTGGCCTACGCGCGAGGCGACCTGGCCGCCGCGGAGCGGGGATTCCACGCCGCCGTGCGCCTGAACCCGCAGGATGCCGCGGCACGCAACAACCGCGCCGAAGCCCTGCGGGCACTCGGGTGTCCGACGCTGGCGCGCAGGGAGATCGAGGTGGCGCGCATGCTTGCGGCCGGCGGGCCGCTCTCGGCTACGGTCGAAGCGACGGCGCGTGCGATCGCCTCGCACGAAATCGGCGACGTTGCCGGTTGCCCGCCGGACTGAGCCTCGGCACACTTCGGCCATGACGCTGAAGGACCGAGTCGAGCAGGTGTTCCCGGAGTGGCAGCGCTGGTATCCCAGCCTGTTCGATGCCGCCGTGGACCTCGGCATCCTGCGCGCCCGCGTCTGCGATCCGTCGTCGCTGCTGCTGTCCAACCGGCACGCCTCGGTGCGCGCTGCGGCCGAACTCGAGCACCGGCGCCGCTGGAGCGCGGAAGAGAACGAGCCTGAGGAATAGCCGCGGCCCGCGCGCCCGCCGCTCAGCGGCGTGGCGGCATCTCCGCGAACTGCGGCCAGTTGTCGGTGATCTCGAACCACGGCGCCTTCGAGTCCACGTAGATGTGTCCGTTGGGCGAGATACCGGGATCGCTGTCGAGCGAACCCGCCGGTACCGACACGACGTTGCGCTCCACGGAGACCCGCGGCACCTCGGAGCCGCAGCGCTGGCAGAATGCCGTGCCGAAGTACTGCGCTCCCGGCAGGGCGTAGTCCTGCACCTGGCCTGCACCGCGCAGCCAGCGCAACCCGTCCGCCGTGTAAAACACGTTGGCGCAATGCGCCGCG
>JAGVUU010000182.1 GCA_019136105.1 Gammaproteobacteria bacterium | reverse complement strand
GGGAGATCCCGGCTGGCTCAAGGGTTCGGCGCGGTCGGTGCCGGGCCTGCACGTCCGCGACGTCCTCGATGCGGTCGCCGCGCACCACCCGGGATTGCTGGAGAAGTTCGGCGGCCACGCGATGGCGGCAGGCATGACCCTCCGCGCCGATCGCCTCGGCGAGTTCAACGCCGCATTTGCGCAGGAGGTGGCGCGTGCAGCAGGCGAGGACGTCCTCTCGGGCGACCTCCACTCCGATGGGCCGCTCGAGGCGGGGGAGTTCAACTTCGATACGGCAGTCGCGTTGCGGGAGGGTGGCCCCTGGGGCGCCGGGTTTGCAGAGCCGGCGTTCGACGGCCGCTTCGGCGTGCTCGACACGCGCGTCGTGGGCAACCGTCACCTGAAGCTCAAGCTCCGGGCGCCGTCGGGCGAGGTCGCCGACGCAATCGCATTCCGTTACCTCGATGATCCCAGCGCCCTGGCGCTGCGGCCCCAGGACACGATCGACCTCGTGTACCGCGCGGCGCTCGACGAGTACGGCGGTGCGCGCCGCCTGCAGCTGGTGTCGGAGTGGCTCAGGCCGGCGCAGGCTTGAGGCGATGGACCTCGGCCCGGGTTGCCCGGCCCCAGCGTGTTAGAATCGAGGGCTGGCTTGCCCCCCGGACCGACCCTCGCATGGAAATCAACCCGATCCGCCGTTCCCTCGAAGACCTCGACCAGCGCTGTGCGGCGCTGAGGGGGTACCTTTGACTACGAGGGCAAGCGCGAGCGCCTGACCGAGGTCCTGCGGGAACTCGAGGATCCCACCGTCTGGCAGAACCCCGAACGCGCCCAGGAACTCGGGCGCGAGCGCACCAAGCTCGAGGGCGTCGTCGGCATTCTCGACAAGCTCGGCGGGGGTCTCGCCGAAGCCGGTGAACTGCTCGAACTCGCGGAAGCCGAGGGCGACGCGGGCACCGCCGCGTCGGTGGAGCAGGACGTGACGCGCATCGAACGCGAGGTTGCGAAGCTCGAGTTCCAGCGCATGTTCCCCGGCGAGATGGACCCCCACAACTGCTTCCTCGACATCCAGGCCGGCGCCGGCGGCACCGAGGCGCAGGACTGGGCGCAGATGCTGATGCGCATGTACCTGCGCTGGGCCGACAAGCACGGCTTCAAGGCCGAGGTCACCGACATCAGCGAAGGTGAAGTCGCGGGCATCAAGAGCTGCTCGATGCGCATCGAGGGCGAGTACGCCTACGGCTGGCTCCGCACCGAGACCGGCGTGCACCGGCTGGTGCGCAAGAGTCCGTTCGACTCGAACGCGCGCCGCCATACTTCGTTCGCGTCGGTGTTCCTGTCGCCCGAGATCGACGACGACATCAACATCGAGGTCAATCCGGCCGACATCGAGATGGACGTCTATCGCTCCAGCGGCGCCGGTGGCCAGCACGTCAACAAGACCGAGTCGGCGGTGCGCCTGCGGCACGTCCCGTCGGGCATCGTGGTGGCGTGCCAGAGCGAGCGCAGCCAGCACAAGAACCGCTCGACCGCGATGAAGATGCTGAAGGCCAAGCTCTACGAGCTCGAGGTCAACAAGCGCAACGCGGCGGCGAAGGTGCTGGAGGACGCGAAGTCGGACGTGAGCTGGGGCAACCAGATCCGTTCCTACGTGCTCGACCAGTCGCGCATCAAGGACCTGCGCACCGGCGTGGAGATCGGCAACACCACGGCGGTGCTCGACGGCGACCTCGATCCGTTTCTCGAGGCGAGCCTGAAGCAAGGCCTGTGAGGGAGTGATTAGTGATTAGTGATTAGTGATCGGTGATTGGTGATTGGTGATTCGTGATTGGTGGATGGTCGGCAGCATGGAGGGACTCCGCTTCCGACTGATCACTAATCACCAGTCACTGATCACTCCTCAAAGAGGGCAGTGATGTCAGACGTCGAAAAGAACTCTCCGGGCGCCGCCGGATCGCCGGCCAGCGACGAGAACCACCTCATCGCGGAGCGGCGCGCGAAGCTCGAACGCGTGCGCGAGCAGGGCATCGCGTTCCCGAACGACTTCCGGCGCGACTCGGTCGCGGAAGACCTGCACCTCGCGTACGGCGGGCACGCACCCGAGTGGTTCGAGGCGCACCCGGTGAAGGTCACGATCGCCGGTCGCATGATGGCCAAGCGCGTCATGGGCAAGGCGAGCTTCGCCAAGCTGAAGGACCACAGCGGCGCCATCCAGGTGTTCCTGCAGCAGCAGGCGCTCGGCGAGGCCTACGACGGCTTCAAGGGCTGGGACGTGGGCGACATCCTCGGCGCCGAGGGCACGCTCTTCAAGACCAAGACCGGCGAGCTCACCGTCAAGGCCGAGCGCGTGCGGCTGCTGGTCAAGTCGCTGAGGCCGCTGCCCGACAAGTGGCATGGCCTCGCGGACGTCGAGCAACGCTACCGGCAGCGCTATGTCGACCTGATCGTGAGCGACGAGAGCCGCGAGGTGTTCCGCAAGCGCACGCGCATCGTGCAGTACCTGCGCAACTTCCTCGAGGCGCTCGGCTTCATGGAGGTCGAGACGCCGATGATGCAGGTGATCCCCGGCGGCGCCGTGGCGAAGCCGTTCATCACGCACCACAACGCGCTCGACGTGGACATGTACCTGCGCATCGCGCCCGAGTTGTACCTGAAGCGCCTGGTGGTGGGCGGCTTCGAGCGCGTGTTCGAGTTGAACCGCAACTTCCGTAACGAGGGGCTGTCGACGCGCCACAACCCCGAGTTCACGATGCTCGAGCTGTACCAGGCATACGCCGACTACCGTGACCTCATGGACCTGGTGGAGCGCCTGTTCCAGGGGCTCGCGGATACGTTGCTCGGCACGCGCCAGGTGACGTACCAGGGCGAGGTGTACGATTTCGGCAAGGCGTTCCGCCGCGTCACGATCGAGGACCTCATCGTCGACTTCAACCCTGGCATCGACCGTTCGCGCCTGCGCGACGTCGAGTACCTGCGCGGCGTGTGCGAGAAGCTCGGCGTCAAGCCCGGCATGGGCGACGGTGCCGGCAAGCTGCAAATCGAGATCTTCGAGCAGACGGCCGAGGCGAGCCTGATGCAGCCCACGTTCGTCTGCGCCTACCCGGCCGAGGTGTCGCCGCTCGCGCGCCGCAACGACGCCGATCCGTTCGTCACCGACCGCTTCGAGTTCTTCGTGGGTGGCCGCGAGCTCGCCAACGGCTTCTCCGAGCTGAACGACCCGGACGACCAGGCTGCGCGCTTCCGCGAGCAGGTGGCGCGCAAGACCTCAGGCGACGAGGAAGCGATGTTCTACGACGCCGACTACGTGCGTGCGCTCGAGTATGGCTTGCCGCCGACCGCTGGTCTCGGCATCGGCGTCGACCGCCTGGTGATGCTGTTCACCGACCAGCCGTCGATCCGCGACGTGCTGCTGTTCCCGCACATGAGGCCGGAGTAGCGGGAAGAGGGTAGTGACCAGGGGGTAGGGGGTAGTGAGTCGGTGACAGTCAGCGCCGTCGCTCGAGGTGCCAGTCGCACTACCCCCTACCCCCTAATCATTGCCCCCTATCCGATAGGGCATCGCCACGGGCACCGCCTCCCGCCCATCCTCAGTCACGAGCGTGCGGTCACGTGCATCCAGCGCGGCGACGGCGAGCAATTCGACGGTGTCGCCTCGCGGCGCGCTCATCACCACCTCGGCGACCTTCGAGCCTTCGAGATGCAGCCCGGCCAGCGGGGCGAGCGGCGCGCCTGCCGCCACGCGGTAGCGGAACGTGCGCCGCTTGATGCGGCCGAGGTGCTGCGTGCGGGCCACGATCTCCTGGCCGGTATAGCAGCCCTTGGTGAAGCTGATGCCGTCGAGCAGGTCGAGGTTCAGCATCTGCGGCACGAACTGCTCGCTGCTCGCACGGAACACCTGGGGCAGGCCTGCCGCGATGTCCGCGGCCCACCATTCCTCCTCGATGCGCGGCAGCGACCTGCTGAGCGACAAGCCGGTGATGGCACGCAGCGCCGCGCCGGGCGCCGCGACCACCTGCCGGCCGGAACCGTAGTCGAACGATACGACCTCGGTGGCGCCCGCCTGGGGAATGGCGGAGAGGGTGCGTGTGGCGTCGTAGCTCTCGACCGCAAGTGTCTCCGAGAACGGGTGTCCGCCGACCCAGGCGACCTGCAGGTCGGCGGCGATCTGGACATCCACCTTGGCTCGCAGCACGAAACGGCGCAGGCGGGACGCGACGTGCTCGAGCAGGTCGGCGGGCAGCAGCGCGTACACCGCGTCCTCGGTCTGCTTCAGACGCAGCAGGGCGATGACCCGCCCCTGCGGCGTGTTGCAGGCCGCGAGCAGAGTGCGCCCGTCGGCGAGGAGTTGGGTGTCGTGCGTCACCTGTCCCTGCAGGAATCGGGCGGCGTCTTGGCCGTAGAGGCGCAGGACGCCCAGGAAGGGCAGCAGGGCGGCGTGAATGCTTTGCGTGGAGTCGTGCATGGTCGTGGGCGCGGAGTTTAGCGGGTCTGGCGTCGCGTGAACCTTGACATGGGTCAGCAATCGGCACCGCAGTGGATGATTCTCCTTCGCGAGAATTTTGCCTTTAGGATCAATGTGGTGAACGCATCACGGATCTGGCAGACTTACGCGCTGTTGTCATGAAGAATGCACCGCAAGAGAAGCCGCCCGAGCAGCCCGGGCCCCCGGTCGTGCAGCCTGCCGAGCCCGCCCCGGCCCGGCCGCGCGAGATCGGCGGCCGCGACGGTCCCGAGCCCACGCGCTTCGGCGACTGGGAAAAGGCCGGGCGCTGCATCGACTTCTAGCGGCCGCCCCAGGAGGTAATCGAGATGGCCCAGCGCGCGAGGCCGCTGTCCCCGTTCATGCACTATCGTTGGCAGTACACCAACACGCTGTCGATCCTGCATCGCATCACCGGCGTACTGCTGAGCTTCGGTTTCCTGCTGCTGGTGTATTGGCTCGCTGCCGCGGCGGCCGGCGCCGACCGTTACGCCGAAGCCGTCGCCAAGCTCTCGTCGCCGCTTGCCCAGCTGGTGCTGTTCGGCGCGGCGTTCGCCTTCTGCTACCACCTGCTGAACGGCATCCGCCACCTCGTGTTCGACATGGGGCACGGCTTCGAGTTGCAGACCGCGCGCCGCAGCGGCTGGGCCGTCGCCATCGGTGCGCTCGTACTCGGGTTCATCGTGTGGCTGGTGATTCGGGGCGGCATGGGAGGCGTGGCATGAGCCTCAAGAGTCCGCTCCGCCGGGTCACCTACCTCGGGTCCGCCAAGGGCGGCTCGGGCCACTGGTTCGCGCAGCGCATGAGCGCCGTGGCGCTGGTGCTGCTCGGCCTGTGGCTGGTGGCGGCGCTCGCGACGATGGGCGGCGCCTCGCACGCCAACGTCGTCGCGTGGCTCTCGTCGCCCGTGGCCGCGGCGTTCGCCGTGCTGCTGGTGCTGGTCGCGGCCTGGCACGCGGTGCTGGGCCTGCAGGTCGTGATCGAGGACTACGTCGGCGCCAAGGGCCAGCGTCTCGCGGTGCTGATCGTCGTCAAGTTCGTGTTCGCGGTGGCTGCGGTGATCGGCGTGCTCGCCGTGCTGCGCATCGCATTCGGAGTCGCGGCATGAGTGCCTATTCGTTCACGGATCACACCTACGACGTCGTCGTGGTCGGCGCGGGCGGCGCCGGCCTGCGAGCCACGTTCGGCCTTGCCGAGCAGGGGCTCGATACGGCCTGCATCACCAAGGTGTTCCCGACGCGCAGCCACACGGTGGCGGCGCAAGGTGGCATCAGCGCCGCGCTCGGCAACATGGGCGAGGACGACTGGCGCTTCCACTTCTACGACACCATCAAGGGCTCGGACTGGCTCGGCGACCAGGACGCCATCGAGTACATGACGAAGGAGGCGCCGGCCGCCATCCTCGAACTCGAGCACTACGGCCTGCCGTTCTCGCGCACCGAGGAAGGCAAGATCTATCAGCGCCCGTTCGGCGGCATGACGACCCACTACGGCAAGGGCATCGCGCAGCGCACCTGCGCCGCGGCCGACCGCACCGGGCACGCCATGCTGCACACGCTGTACCAGCAGTCGCTGAAGCACGAGGCGCGCTTCTTCATCGAGTACTTCGCGATCGACCTGATCATGGAAGATGGCGCCTGCCGCGGCGTGGTCGCCCTCGACTTGTCCGACGGCACGCTGCATCGCTTCCGTGCACACAAGGTGATCCTCGCCACGGGTGGCTACGGCCGTGCGTATTTCTCGTGCACGTCGGCGCACACCTGCACCGGCGACGGCGGCGGCATGGTGCTGCGCGCCGGCCTGCCGCTGCAGGACATGGAATTCGTGCAGTTCCACCCGACTGGCATCTACGGTGCCGGTTGCCTCATCACCGAAGGCGTGCGCGGCGAGGGCGGTTACCTCACCAACTCCAAGGGCGAGCGCTTCATGGAGCGCTACGCGCCGAACGCGAAGGACCTCGCCTCGCGCGACGTCGTGAGCCGCTCGATGACCATCGAGATCCGCGAAGGCCGCGGCGTCGGCGAGCACCAGGACCACATTCACCTGCATCTCGAGCACCTCGGCGCCGAGGTGATCAACGAACGCCTGCCGGGCATTGCGGAGTCCGCACGCATCTTCGCGGGTGTCGACGTCACCAAGGAGCCGATCCCGGTGCTGCCGACCGTGCACTACAACATGGGCGGCATCCCCTGCAATGTGCACGGCGAGGTCGTCACGCTGAAGGACGGCAACCCCGACTACGTGGTCCCCGGCCTCATGGCCGTCGGCGAGGCCGCGTGCGTGTCGGTGCACGGCGCGAACCGCCTCGGCTCCAATTCGCTGCTCGACCTCGTGGTGTTCGGTCGTGCCGCCGCGCAGCACTGCGGCCGCACGGTCAAGCCGGGCACGACCCACAAGCCGTTGCCGAAGGACGCCGGCGACCTCGCGGTGAGCCGCCTCGACAGGTTCCGCAACGCGAAGGGCCCGCGCCGCACGGCCGAGATCCGCCTCGACATGCAGCGCGTCATGCAGAACCACGCGGCCGTGTTCCGCACCGGCGAGTCGCTCGCCGAGGGCGTGCACAAGCTCGCGGCCGTGCACCAGTCGTTCGGCGACGTCCAGGTCACCGACCGTTCGCTCGTTTGGAACACCGACCTGGTCGAGACGCTCGAGCTCGACAACCTGCTCGTCCAGGCGGTCGCCACGATGAATTCGGCGGAGAACCGCAAGGAAAGCCGCGGAGCGCACGCGCGCGAAGACTACAAGGAGCGCGACGACCAGGAGTGGCTCAAGCACACGCTCGCGTGGGTGGATGCGCAGGGCAGGGTGTCGCTCGACTACCGCCCCGTGCACCTCAACACGCTCACGAGCGACGTGGAGCCCGTGCCCCCGAAGGCCAGGACCTACTGACCATGCCTCAATTCAAGTTGCCAGAGAACTCCAGGGTCCAGCCGGGCAAGACGCATCCCGCGCCGGCCGGCGCCAGGGACGTGCGGACGTTCAAGGTCTATCGCTTCGATCCCGACTCGGGCGAGAAGAACGAGGTCGACTCGACGCTCACATTCCGCCGCTCCTGCCGCGAGGGCATCTGCGGCTCGTGCGCGATGAACATCGATGGCGTGAACACGCTCGCCTGCATCAAGGCCACGTCCGAGATCCGCGGCGACGTGAAGATCTACCCGCTGCCGCACATGCCGGTGATCAAGGACCTGGTGCCCGACCTCACCAATTTCTACGCGCAGTACGCCTCGGTGAAGCCGTGGCTGCAGACGCGCACGCCGGCGCCGCCAGACCGCGAGCGCCTGCAGTCGAAGGACGACCAGGAGAAGATCGACCGCCCGTCGGCCTGCATCCTGTGCGCGTGCTGCTCGACGAGCTGCCCGTCGTACTGGTGGAACAGCGACCGCTACCTCGGCCCGGCGGCGCTGCTGGCCGCGTACCGCTGGATCATCGACACCCGCGACGAAGCCACCGGCGAGCGCCTCGACGACCTCGAGGACCCGTTCCGCCTCTACCGCTGCCACACGATCATGAACTGCGCGCAGGCCTGCCCGAAGGACCTGAACCCGGCCAAGGCCATCGCGGAGATCAAGAAGATGATCGCGGAGCGCCAGCACTGAGCGGTCCGCAGGCAGGGCCGGCCGACGATCGCGAGGCTGCGAAGCTGCGCTGGCGCTGCCGGCGCGGCATGCGCGAACTCGACGTACTGTTGCTGCGCTACCTCGAGCAGGAGTACCCGTCGGCGGCAGCCGCCGATCGTGAGGCATTCGTCCGGATTCTCGAACTGCAGGATCCGGAGCTGTTCGGGTATCTTGTGGGACGCACCACGCCCCAGGACGACGCGGTCCGCCATGTCATCGCCCGCATCCGACGTGACCGTTGAGCTGCCCCGCTGGCTGCTGGCCGAGCGCCTGTCGCTCGCGTTGGCGTGCGCGGCCGCGCCGGTCGTGGAAGCGGTGCTGGCCCGTCACCCGGGCGCGCCCTTCGGGGTTGGCCTGGCCGTGGCGGCACTGCTCGTGGCCGGCGTTTGGCTGCAGCGTCGCCTCCGGCCCCGGTCGCTGGTCCTCCCAGCGGGGCCCGGTTCACGGTTGCTCGGGTCGAGCGTGGTCGTGCACTGGCAGTCGCCCGGGCGCTCGGGTGCCCTCTGGCTCACGCCGGCCGACCTGCAGCGGGAAACCCTGCGGTCGGTGGCGGTCCGGCTGGTGGCCGGACGATGATGCCGATGGCGAACTTTCCCCCAGCTGACGGGTCTACTGAACCGCACGAGCCACGGGACGAGGCTGGTCGGCCGGCTTCCGGTGTCGAACAGAGCGATCTCGAGCTCGTCAGGCGGGTCCAGAAGGGCGAGCGCGGCGCGTTCGACCTCCTGGTCCTCAGGTACCAGCACAAGGTCGTGAAGCTCGTGGCGCGGTTGTTGCGTGATCCGGCCGAAGCCGAGGACGTCGCCCAGGAAGCCTTCGTCAAGGCCTACCGGGCCCTCGGTTCCTTCCGCGGCGACAGCGCGTTTTATACGTGGTTGTACCGCATCGCCGTGAACACCGCGCGCAATACCATGGCGTCCCGGCAGCGGCGGCCACTCGACTACGAGGCCGACCTGAGCGAGTCCGAGCAGTCGGTCGTCGAGTCGCGCATGCGTCACGGCGACACGCCCGAGGCCGTCGCCCTGACGGAC
>JAGVUU010000025.1 GCA_019136105.1 Gammaproteobacteria bacterium | reverse complement strand
CAGGTCGTCGAAGAGCTGAAAGCGAAGGCCAAGGCCGCGGGGCTGTGGAACATGTGGTTGCCCGAATCCGAGTACGGCGCCGGGCTCACCAACCTCGAATACGCGCCCCTCTGCGAGATCATGGGCCGCTCGCACATCGGCCCCGAGGCGTTCAACTGCTCCGCGCCCGACACCGGCAACATGGAGGTGCTGGTGCGCTACGGCAACGAGGCGCAGAAGGCACGGTGGCTCACGCCGCTGCTCGCCGGAGAGATCCGCTCGGGCTTCGCGATGACCGAGCCAGCGGTGGCCTCGTCGGATGCGACCAACATCGCAGCCAGCATCGTGCGCGACGGCGACCACTACGTGATCAACGGCCGCAAGTGGTGGACCTCGGGTGCGGGCGACCCGCGCTGCAAGGTGCTCATCTTCATGGGCAAGACCGACCCGCACAACGAGAACCGCCATCGCCAGCAGTCGATGATCCTCGTGCCGATGGATGCACCGGGAGTGCGCGTGGTGCGCAACGTGCCGGTGTTCGGTTACGACGACGCCCCGCACGGCCACTCGGAAGTGTCCTTCGACAACGTGCGCGTGCCCGTGACGAACCTGCTCCTCGGCGAGGGGCGCGGCTTCGAGATCGCCCAGGGACGCCTCGGCCCGGGGCGCATCCACCACTGCATGCGCGTGATCGGCGCGGCCGAGCGCACGCTCGAGGCGATGTGCAAGCGCTCGCTCACGCGCATCGCGTTCGGCAAGCGCATCGCGGAGCAGGGCGTGTGGCGCGAACGCATCGCCGACGCCCGCATGAAGATCGACCAGGCGCGCTTCCTGGTGCTGCATGCCGCGTGGAAGATGGACGTGGCAGGCAACAAGGCTGCGCAGAAAGAGATCGCCATGATCAAGGTCGTGGCGCCCACCATGGCGTGCGAGGTGATCGACCAGGCGATCCAGCTGTTCGGTGGTGCCGGCGTGTCGGACGACTTCGGCCTCGGCTGGATCTACGCGAACTCGCGCACCCTGCGCATCGCCGACGGCCCGGACGAGGTGCACCGCAACCACATCGCGAAGCTCGAACTCAGCCGCTACATCCCGCGCTGAGGGGCACGCATGCAGTTGCAGGACAAGGTGGTGCTGGTCACCGGCGCGGGGCGCGGCATCGGCCGTGCCCTGTGCCGTGAAGCCAGGCGCCGTGGTGCCGCGGGCATCGTGGTGGCCGACCTCGATGGCGCGCTCGCGCAAGCGACGGCGGCGGAACTCGGCGGCCTCGGGCTGCAATGCGACGTCGCCGATGCCGCGGCGGTCGAGGCCATGGTGCGTGCGGCCGAGGCGCATTACGGGCGCGTCGACGTGCTGGTGTCGAACGCCGGCTTCGGCGCGCAGGCGCTCGATCTCGACGACGCGTTGTCGGCGCCCGATGCCACCTGGCAGCGCATGTGGGACGTGCACGTGATGGCGCACGCGCGTGCGAGCCGCGCGGCACTGCCCGGCATGCTGGCGCGTGGCTCGGGTTGCCTCGTGAACGTCGCTTCCGCAGCGGGGGTGCTGAGCCAGGTGGGCGATACACCCTACAGCGTCACGAAGCACGCCGCGGTCGGCCTTGCCGAATCGCTCGCCATCACCTACGGCGATCGCGGTATCCAGGTTGCGGTGGTGTGCCCGCAGTACGTCGCCACGGCGATCACGGGGCTCGACGAGTCGACGGCCCCGGGCACGTTGCCCGGCGTGCTCACCGTGGAGCAGGCAGCGGGCGCCATCGTCGACGGCATCGAAGCCGGCGGGTTCCTGATCCTGACGCACCCGGAGGTGCTCGGCTTCTTCCAGCGCAAGGCCGGTGATTACGACCGCTGGCTCGCCGGCATGCGTCGCGTGCGCGACAGCGTGCGCGGTGGCGGGTTCCTGAAGGTCAAGGGCTGACGCGCTTCCGGCGCCCCGGCCGCCGCGAATCGGGCGCGGCACGTGAACGCTGCATTGCTCGCGTCAGTTTTGCGAAGGCGGCCTCGCAAGCGCGCGCGAGTTCGAATCCGTCGGCGACCACGGCCGCGTTCGCGATGATGCCGAAATCCATGTGGTCCTCCACCGACACCACCGTGACGTTGAGGCCGCAAGGGTCGGCGAGCATCGACACCGGATAGGCCGCTGCGAGCCGGCAGTCACCCAGGTAGCGCGTGCCGTTGACGGCGCCGACGTTCGAGACCACGAGGTTGACCACTGGCCGGGCGACCGCGCCGAGTCCGAGCGTGCTCGACGCAAACCAGAGCCCGAACGCGAGCAGTGCATAGTCGAGCGCCGCCTCGCGCGAGAAGCTGCGGAACTCGACCTTCGCGTCCCGGGTATTCGCGGCGATCTGGCGCAACCGCTCGGCGGCCCCCGATCGCGGACGGGCGAGGGGCACGAACAGCGTGGCCGCCTTTGTGGTGGCTTCGCGGTCGCCCGGGTCGCGCAACGACACCGGGCACATCGCCACCAGCGGTTGGCGCGGCCGCTCGCCGATTCCGGCGAGGAATCGCTCGACTCCGGCATCCACGACCGCGAGCGCGACGTCGTTCAGTGTGCCGCCGCAGGCGCGGGCCGCTTGCCGCATTCCTGCGAGCGGCAGGCTGAAGCAGGCGTAGGTGCGCCCGGCCGACACAGGCTCGTTGAAGCGCGTGTGCGGCCCGGCGAACGGACGATTGCCGCGCGGCAGCCCGGCGGCCGCCTCGTTTCGTGAGCGGGCGGAGAGTCTGCCGAACAGTTCCTTCGCCGCGGCGGCCTGGGTCATCAGCGAGCGCACGCCGGTGGCGAGGCCGTTTGCCAGCGATCCCGGGTCGGCGCCGGGTGCCGTGCCGGGTGTTGCAGCGAAGAATGGCGGCGTGATGGGGCCTGGGTCGGGCCGCAGCTGCCCGAAGATGCGCTCGAGCGCGTAGCGTCCGTCCCAGCTCGAGTGGTGCGACTTCAGGTACACCGCCAGTTGCCCGGACGCGAGCCCATCGATGACGTGCACGCTGAACAGCGGCCGGGTGCGGTCGAGCGGCATCTCGTGCCGTTGCGCCACGTGGCGGCAGAGTGACTCGAGGTCGCCCGGCTGGGCGAGCTTCTCGCGCAGCACATGCTTGCGCATGTCGATCCGGTGGCTCGGCCGCCAATGGGGCAGCGGGAGCATCGAGAGGTCGGGCACCGCATCGAACGGATGGCCCGGGTGGGCGGCGCGGTAGGAGCGGACGATCCTGCCGGCGGCCGCGGCGGCCGTGCCGCCCGGCGGCGGGTCGAAGAGCATCAATACGCCGACGTTCGACGGCGTTTCGGGCCGGTCGATCCACAGGAAGGCCAGGTCCAGCAGCGGCATCGGCCGGGTCATGCTGGGCCGGAGTATGCGATAACCGCAACGCCTGACGCCACGCGCCCGGTGCTAGACTCGGGCTCGACTGCGGCATGCAGGACCACCAGAGCGACGACCCGATGCGCCAACTGCGCGGTGAAGACGCCCGCTTCGTTTACGCCGAGACCGGCCACGCGAATTCGAACATCACGCTGGTCCACATCTACGACCCCTCGACGGCCCCGGGCGGCCGCGTGCGGTTCAAGGGCCTGCTCAAGTACATCGAGAGCCGGCTGCACCTCTCGCCGGTGTTCCGCCAGCGGCTGCTGCGCGTGCCGATGGAACTCGACTACCCGTACTGGATCGAGGACGAGCGTTTCGACCTCGAGTACCACGTGCGCCACATCGCCCTGCCGAACCCGGGCGACTGGCGCCAGTTCTGCATCCAGGCGTCGCGCATCCACGCGCGGCCGCTCGACATGACCCGGCCGCTCTGGGAACTCTACCTCGTCGAGCGCCTCGACGCGTTCCTCGACCTGCCGCCGGACAGCTTCGCGATCCTCACCAAGATCCACCACGCGGCCATCGACGTGAAGGGCGGGGCAGAGATCACCACGCTGCTGCACGACATTTCCCCGCAACCGCCGCACCCCGAACCGCCGGAACCCTGGTTCCCGGAGACGCCCCCCGGATCGCTGTCGCTGCTCGCCCGGGCAGCGTTGCACAACATGGTGCAGCCGTTCATGGTGGCGGCCCCGCTCACGCGGCTGGTGCGCCGCGTGGCTCCGGCCGTGATCGGCTCGCTCGGCGAGCTGTTCACGCACCCCGAGCGGCTGCCCATCACGCGCTTCAATGCCGAGGTGTCGCCACATCGCGTGTTCGAGTCCCGGCGCTTCACGCTCGACGAGTTCAAGCGCATCCGCTCGCTGGTGCCGGGTTCGACGATCAACGACGCCGTGCTCGCGGTCTGCGGCGGGGCGCTGCGGCGCTACCTGCTCGCGCACGACGAACTGCCGGGCCCGAGCCTGGTGGCGATGGCGCCGCTCTCGATCCGCAACGCCGACACCAGCTCGGGATCGGCGCCGTCGGCGCTGAGCCTGATGCGCGTGCCGCTCGGCACGGAGCTCGAGGATCCGGTGCGCCGCCTGCGCTTGGTGCACCAGCACACAGCGAACGCCGAGGAGATCGAGCAGGCGGTGGGCGCGAAGGAACTGACCGACGTGACGAAGCACGCGCCGGCGGCGACCCTCGCCATGTCCGCGCGGCTGCTGGCCGGCTCCACGCTCAGCCTCGGGCAACGCCAGCCGCTCGCGAGTTGCACGATCACCAACGTCCCCGGTCCGGCGATACCGCTCTACCTGAACGGCGCGCGCATGACCTATTTCTCCGCGATCATGCCGATCTCGGACGGCATGGGGCTGGTGTTCTCCGTGACCAGCTACGACGGACGCATCATCATCTCACCGACCTCCTGCCGCGAGCAGATCCCCGACCCGGAGTACTTCGCGATCTGCGTCCGCGAGTCGTTCCAGGAATACCTCGAACTGGCGGACAAGCCGCAGCGGCGGCGCAAGGCCGCTGGCAAGAAGGCGAAAGCGAAGCGGAAGAGTCCGGCCGGCGCGCGGCGCAAGGCGGCCTGACGCCTTTGGCCGGCGGTGGCGCCGGCCAAAGGCCGCCTCAGGCAGTCTGCGTCACGAGGTTGGCGCAGGTCTCGTAGATCGACCCGATGCGCCCGTCGAGGCGCCACGGCTGCCAGTCGCCCTCGGCCTGCGCCAGCCGGTCGGCGACGATGTACATCACCGCGGCATTGAAGCCGAGCCCGATATGGCTGCCCGGCACCCAGATGTTCTCGTGCTGGGCGTCGTCGGTCTCGAACCGCGCCGCCTGCGGCGGCACCACGCCGTCGGTCATGGAATAGATGCAGGTCGAAGGCATCGGCGGCGGGGCGCGGAGCACCTTGGCGCGCACGTGCGAGAGGTGCGCAACCGGGCCCATCGGGTGGGCGAAATAGCGGTAGATGGCGCGGACCAGCAGCCGCGTGTCGAACTTGTCGGGCGAGAAGTGCAGCGGGCTGCCGAGCGAGATGACCGTGCGCACGCATTCCGGGGCACTGTGCGCAGTGTAGTAACCGTAGACGCCGCCGAGGCTCCAGCCGACGATGCTCACCTTGCGGCGGTGCTTGTGGTGCAGGTAGCGCACCTTCTGCTCGAGCGCCTGGCTGAACTTGAGCTTGAAACCCGTGTTCTGCCCGAACCCCCAGGTTTCCACGTGGTAGCCACGGGAGCGCAGGAAGGTCTTGAGGCCGATCATCGTGGCGTCCCCGGCCGTGAAGCCCGGCACGAGCATGACGGGGTGGCCGTCGCCGCGCGGCGTGCCGTTCAGGACCGGCAGGAGCATCGGCAGCATCGCCGCCTCCAGCAGGGCACGCCCCTCGAGAAGCGAGTAGATCAGGCGGGGAGGCCGGGCGGTCTTCGCACTGTTGACGTTCGCCATCCTGGTTGCAGCGCCATGTAGCTCTGGTAATGGTCGCGTTGCGGCGGCAAGCTTAGCAGCCTGCCCGCGTTGCGGGGAAGGGCGTGCACCGCAGAAGCTTGCACAACCGAACTGAGGCGCGACCGCCTGTCCGGACATTAGGAAAATCTCATGAAAAACAAAGTTCTACAGCTTGCCGCGGCGGCCCTCGGTGTGCTGCTCGCGACGGCCCCCGCCGTGTCGCTCGAGCGCAGCGAGGTGCCCGAGCAGTACCGGTGGGACCTCGGCAGCCTGTTCGCCGCAGAGGCGCAGTGGGTGGCGGCGAAGGACGCACTCAAGGCCGACATCCCGTCGCTCGGGCGCTGGCAGGGCCGTCTCGGCGAGTCGCCGGCCACCCTGCTCGGCGCGATGACGGAATGGGAAAAGGCCTATCGCAGCCTCGAGCGCGTCTACGTGTACGCGTCGGCCGTGAGCGACGAGGACACCCGCGTGGCACGCAACCAGCAGATGGCGCAGCAGGCCGCGCAGGTCTACAGCGAACTGCAGACCGCAACCGCCTACATGCGGCCGGAAATACTCGCGATCGGGCGCCCGACCATCGAGCGGTTCATCGCCGAGGAGCCGCGCCTCGCCCAGTACCGCATGTTCCTCGACGACATCCTGAGGGCTGCACCACACACGCTCACGCCGCCCGAGGAGAAGGTCCTCGCGCGGGCCGGGCTGCTCGCCCAGGCCGGCGGAGCGGTGCATTCGGTGTTCACCAATGCCGACCTGCCGTACCCCGAGGTCACGCTGTCGACGGGCGAGAAGGTGCGCCTCGACGCCTCGGCCTACGGCAAGTACCGGGCGTCGCCGGTGAAGGCCGACCGTGACGCGGTGTTCGCCGCATTCTGGGGCCGCTACGGCGAATTCACGCGCACGCTCGCGACCACGCTCAACGCGCACGTCGAAAGCCACGCCTTCAACAAGGACGTGCGCAAGTTCGGCAGCTCGCTCGAGGCGGCGCTGTTCGAGTACAACGTCCCTGTCTCCGTCTATCAGCGGCTGATCGACGACGTCCACGCCAACCTGCCCACGCTGCACCGCTACCTGCGGCTGCGCCAGAAGATCATGGGCCTGCCGTCGCTCGGCTACGAAGACCTCTACGCGCCCATCGTCGAGCGCGTGCAGCTCGACTACACGCCGGAGCAGGCGATGGCGCTCACCCTCGACGCCTTCGCGCCGCTCGGCCAGGAATACGTGGACGTGCTGCGCAAGGGCTACGCATCGCGCTGGGTGGACTTCATGCCGACCACCGGCAAGCGCACCGGCGCCTACAGCACGTCCGTGTACGACGCGCAGCCGTTCCAGCTGCTCAACTTCAACGGCGCCTGGGACGACGTGTCGACGCTGGCCCACGAGTCGGGGCACTCGATGCACTCGTACCTGTCGGCAAAGCACCAGCCGTACGCGACGGCCAACTATTCGATCTTCGTCGCCGAGGTGGCCTCCACGCTGAACGAGAACCTGCTCTTCCACCACGTGCTCGACCAGACCAAGGACGACCGTACGCGGCTGTTCCTGCTCGCGAGCTACCTCGACACGATGCGCACCACGCTGTTCAGGCAGACGCTGTTCGCCGAGTTCGAGCTGCGCATCCACGAGGCGGTGGAGCGCGGCGAGCCGCTCACGGGCGAGGGGTTGTCGAAGCTCTACCTCGAGCTGCTGCGCAAGTACTACGGCCACGACCAGGGCATCGTGAACGTCGCCGAACCGTACGGTGCCGAGTGGGCGTACATCCCGCATTTCTACAGCAACTTCTACGTGTACCAGTACGCCACGAGCCTGATCGGCGGCATGTCGCTTGCCGAG
>JAGVUU010000051.1 GCA_019136105.1 Gammaproteobacteria bacterium | reverse complement strand
GGCGCGGTCGGCGTTCTCGACCGCCTCGCCGACGGTGAGGTGCCCGTAGCAGCCGGGCCAGTCGGGACAGCCGAGGCCCGCGTGGCTCAGGCGCACCCAGGCGCCCATCACGATCACCACCAGCGCGACCAACGTCGCGACGAGGGCTAGACGGCGGAACAGCGTCAATTTCATCGCGGGCATCCTCAACCGATGTGGGACAGGCGCAGCAACTTCTTCATGTCGGTGAGCAGCGCCTTGTCGGGTGCCGTCGGAGCGTAGCTCATCAGCAGGTTGCCGAGCGGGTCGACGATGAAGATGCGCCCGGCGTCGGCAAGCGGGACGCCGCCGTACGTCGGGAACGGCTCGAGCAGCGCCGCCGAGGCGTCATCGTCCACGCGGGCGACGACGAGGTCGGGATGTTCCTGGGCGAGGAAGCCGCGGTCGCAGCAACGGCCGGTGACGAGGAACACGCGCTGCACGCGGTCCATGTCCTTGTTGAGCGCGATGCGCGACTGGCGCGTGAGATAGAGCGCCTTGCGGCAGCGGTCGTCGCACAGTCCGTCGCCGACGTAGACCATGCTCCACTTGCCGCGCAGGAAGTCCGGCGACGTCTGCGTGCCGTCGGGGGTCGTGAGCGCGAGGGCGGCCAGCGGACGGGCCGGATCGACCAGGTCGCCCTTGCTCGCATCGCCCGAGGGGCGCCAGCCAGTGGGCCCGTAGTACATCCAGAACGCGACGGCGAGAGGCACGAAGAACAGCGCGGCGAGCAGCAGCAGCTGGCGGCGTCCGCGGCGCACGGCGTTGGGATCGGGGGCATTCATGGGGTCGGATTCCTTGGGTCAGCGCCCACCCGGCGCAGGTTGAGGGCGATGAAGATCACCACGGCCACCAGCGCGAACGCGAACCACTGGATCGCGTAGCCGAGGTGCCGTTCCGGGCCGAAGCCGAGCGAGGGCCGCCATTTCCGCTCGAAACCGTCGGCAGCGCCGGCGTCGAGCAACACGATGCGCGGTTCGACGTCGACGCCCAGTGCGGATTCGACGTCGGCCTCGGTGGGAAACAGCAGCACGCGCGGCCATTCCGCGCCGCCCGGCGCGGCGGCGGGCCCGACGCGCATCCCCGGGATGGGCAGCACGTCCAGGATCCCGCTCACCTCGCGCTCGCGCACGCCGACCGTCACGTCGGGCAGGTCCTCGCGCGTGGCGCCGAGCGGCACCCAGCCGCGATCCACGAGCACCCAGCCGCGGCCGTCGGCGCGCTCGAACGGGGTGAGCACGCGAAAGCCCGGCCTGCCGGTCACGGACGGCATGTTGTCGAGCAGGATCTGGCGGGTGGCGTCGTAGGCGCCCCGCAGGCGTACGTGCTGATAGCGAGCGAGTTCGTCGAAGCCGAGGCCGGTGGCGTCGACGGTGTCCTGGCTGCCCTGCATGAAGGCGTCGAACAGCGCCTGCTTTTCGTGCGCGCGGCCGAGCTGCCAGTAGCCCAGCGACACGAACACCGCGAGCCCGGCCGCGGCGAGAGCCACGCCCCACGCGGGAGGCGCGAATTCGCGATTGCCGATCCGGAGGCTCATTTATACTTTCGGCAAACCACGAGCGTTCCGCCCCGGCATGATCAAGTTCCTCATCGTCCTGACCCTGGCCGCCATCGTGGCGAGCCTGGGCACCGGCCTGTTCCACCTGGTCAAGGACGAGGGCCAGTCGAAGCGCATGGTAAACGCTTTGACCGTGCGCATCGCGCTTTCCGTGCTGCTGTTCGTCCTGCTGTTCGTCGCCTGGAAGGGCGGCATGATCCAGCCCCACGGCGTCGGCCAGTAACGAGAACGGCCGCGCGAGGCGGCCGTTCGGAAGTGAATAGTAATCAGTGATTAGTGATCAGTGAATAGTGACTAGTCGGAAGGCAGAGCGGTGGCTCTGCAGTCCCGTCCTGCTATTCACCATTCACCAATCCCCATTCACTCGTGTACTGGCTACAGCCAGTACACGAAGATGAAGAGCCCCAGCCACACCACGTCCACGAAGTGCCAGTACCACGCGGTCGCCTCGAAGGCGAAGTGGTGCGTCGGCGTGAAGTGACCCTTCATCACGCGCAGCCAGATCACCAGCAGCATGATCGCGCCGATCGTGACGTGCAGGCCGTGGAAGCCGGTGAGCATGAAGAACGTCGAGCCGTACACGCCCGAGCCGAGCGTCAGGTTCAGCTCCTTGTAGGCGTGGATGTATTCCTCGGCCTGCAGGCCGACGAACGCGAAGCCCAGCAGGAACGTGAGCGCGAGGAAGATCTTGAGCACGCCGCGGTTGCCGGCCTTGAGGGCGTGGTGAGCGATGGTGATCGTCACGCCCGAGGTGAGCAGGATGGCGGTGTTGATCGCCGGCAGGCCGAAGGCCGGGATGGTCTGGAAGTCGCCGCCGATGCCGGCGGGCCCGTTCGTGGGCCAGCTCGCCTCGAAGTCCGGCCACAGGAACAGGTTGGTCATGAACCTCGAGCCTTCGCCGCCCAGCCACGGCACCGACAGCTGCCGCGCGTAGTACAGGGCGCCGAAGAACGCGGCGAAGAACATCACCTCGGAGAAGATGAACCAGGTCATGCCCATGCGGAACGACCGGTCCACGCCCGCGTTGTAGAGGCCGCGCTGGCTCTCGTCGATGACGGTGCCGAACCAGCCGAAGAACATGTACGCCACGCCGGCCAGGCCGAGGTAGGCGATCCACGGTCCCATGCTCGAGCCGTTCAGCACGGCAGCGGTGCCGAGCATCGTGACGAAGAGCGTGACGGCACCGACGGCCGGCCACTTGCTGCCGTGCGGGATGTAGTACTTGTCGCTGCCGTGCGCAGCTTGTGCTTGGGCCATGGCTCGGGCTTTCCTCTCGTTCTGCTGCAATCGCCGGCCGCGGACGGCCGACCCCCAAAACCTCGATCAGCGTGCCGCGAGCTTGCGCTCGGGCAGCGTGTACATCGAATAGGCGAGCGTCATCCGGTCCACCTGCGGCGGCAGGTCCGGATCGACGATGAACCGTACCGTGAACTCCCGCTCCTGGGCGGGGGCGAAATCCTGCGGCGTGAAGCAGAAGCACTCGGTCTTCTGCAGGTACTTGGCGGTGTACGACGGCGCGACGCTCGGCACCGCCTGGCCGACCACCGGCACCGAGGCGCGGCTGCGGATCCGGAACTTCGCCTCGTGCAGCCGCCCTGGCCGCACCACGATTTCCTTCGTCTCGGGCACGAGTTCCCACTCGCCGCCCGGCGCCAGGATCGACATGAACTCGAGCGCCACCTCGCGGTCGCTGCCCGCGGTCTCCGCGATCTTCGACGGTGCGTCGTTCACGCGGATGCCCGCCGCCTCGCAGATCACGTCGTACAGCGGCACCAGGGCGAAACCGAAAGCGAAGCTGCCCGCCACCATCACGAGCAGGCGGCGGGTGAGCGACGCGTTCTCGCGCCGGGTGGCCGGGTCGAGCTTCATCCGCGCAGCCCCAGCACGCCCGAGGCGATGAACGCCACGTAGATGCCGAGGGCGAGCAGCCCGAGCACCACGGCGTTGCGCCGGATGCGCCGGCGCTGCTCGTCGGTCGGTCCCTGGTTGAGGCGCGGCTCGTTCACTTGACGACCGGCGCCTCGTCGAACGTGTGGTACGGGGCCGGCGAGGGCACGGTCCACTCGAGGCCGTGCACGCGCGCGCCGTCCCACACTTCCGCGGAGACCTTCTGGCCGCCCTTCGCGCACTTCCAGATGATGTACACGAACAGCAGCTGCGACAGGCCGAAGCCGAACGCGCCGATCGAGGACACCATGTTCCAGTCGGCGAACTGCGTCGAGTAGTCCGGGATGCGGCGCGGCATGCCCGCGAGGCCGAGGAAGTGCTGCGGGAAGAACAGCACGTTCACGAAGATCGCGGACATCCAGAAGTGGATGTTGGCGAGCTTCGTGTCGTACATGTGGCCGGTCCACTTCGGCATCCAGTAGTACACGGCCGCCATGATGGCGAACACCGCGCCGGGCACCAGCACGTAGTGGAAGTGCGCGACGATGAAGTAGGTGTCGTGGTACTGGAAGTCGACCGGGGCGATGGCCATCATCAGGCCCGAGAAGCCGCCGATCGTGAACAGGAACAGGAACGCGAGCGCGAACAGCATCGGGGTCTCGAACGACAGCGAGCCCTTCCACATCGTCGCGGTCCAGTTGAACACCTTCACGCCGGTCGGCACCGCGATCAGCATCGTGGAGAGCATGAAGAACATCTCGCCCGCGAGCGGCATGCCCACGGTGAACATGTGGTGCGCCCAGACGATGAACGACAGGAACGCGATCGAGGCGGTCGCGTAGACCATCGCGTCGTAGCCGAACAGCGGCTTGCGCGAGAAGGTCGGGATGATCTCCGACACGATGCCGAACGCCGGCAGGATCATGATGTAGACCTCGGGGTGCCCGAAGAACCAGAAGATGTGCTGGTAGAGCACCGGGTCACCGCCGCCGGCGGCGGCGAAGAAGGTCGTGCCGAAGAAGTGGTCGGTGAGCAGCATCGTCACCGCGCCGGCGAACACCGGCATCACGGCGATCAGCAGGTAGGCGGTGATCAGCCACGTCCACGGGAACAGCGGCATCTTGAGCAGCGTCATGCCCGGCGCGCGCAGGTTCATGATCGTGACGATGATGTTGATCGCGCCCATGATCGACGAGGCGCCCGCCAGGTGGATCGCGAAGATCGCGAGCGGCAGCGCGTCGCCGGTCTGCAGCACCAGCGGCGGGTAGAGCGTCCAGCCCGAGGCGGGGCCGCCGCCCGGCATGAACAGCGACAGGATCAGCAGCGAGAACGCCGCCACCAGCAGCCAGAAGCTGAAGTTGTTCATGCGCGGCAGCGCCATGTCGGGCGCGCCGATCTGCAGCGGGATCATCCAGTTGGCGAGGCCCACCGTGGCGGGCATCACCGCGCCGAACACCATGATCAGCGCGTGCACGGTGGTCATGGTGTTGAAGAAGCCGGGGTCGACGAGCTGCATGCCCGGCACGAACAGCTCCGCTCGGATGACGAGCGCCATCGCGCCGCCGATCAGGAACATGACCAGGCTGAACACCAGGTACATCGTGCCGATGTCCTTGTGGTTGGTGGTGGTCAGCCACCGCGTGATGCCCTTCGCCGGGCCGTGGTCGTCGTGGTGGTCGGCAGCGTGGCCGTGGGTCTGGGTCGCGCTCATCTTTCAGTTACTCCGCAACGGCGACGCGCACGGCCGCCACCTGGTCAACCGGGGAAACGACGGCGGCGGTCTGCGCCGCCGGGGCGGCCGCCGCCTGGCGCGCGGCCTGCTGCGCGGCGAGCCACGCGTCGAAGTCGGCCTGCGACTTCACCTCGACCACCACCGGCATGAAGCCGTGGTCGCGGCCGCAGAGCTCGGCGCACTGGCCGCGATAGATGCCCGGCTCGTCGGCGCGGAACCACATCTCGTTGATGTAGCCCGGGATGGCGTCCTTCTTCATGCCGAAGTCCGGCACCCACCACGCGTGGATCACGTCGTTGGCGGTGATCAGCACGCGCACCTTCTTGCCCTGCGGCACGACGAGCGGGTTGTCCACCTCGAGCAGGTAGTTCTCGACGCTCTCGGGCCTGATGCCGGAGTCGAGCTGGCGGGCTTCGTCGCTCGTGCGGGCGAGCGTGGAGAAGAACGACACGCCGTGGTCGACGTACTCGTACTGCCACTTCCACTGGTAGCCGGTGACCTTCACGGTGAGCTCGGAGCCGCGCATGTCGTCGATCTTCACCAGCGTCCGCGCGGCCGGGATCGCCATGCCCACGAGGATCAGCACCGGGATCACGGTCCAGATCACCTCGGCCTTGGTGTTGTGGTCGAAGGTGGCCGGCACGGCGCCCTTCGACTTCCGGAACGTCGCGATCGAATAGATCATGACGCCGAACACGGCGACCGCGATCGCCACGCAGATCCACAGGATCAGCATGTGCAGGCCGTAGATCTCGCGGCTCAGCTCGGTCACGCCGACGCGCAGGTTGACGTCGGACCACGCGGCCATGGCGGGGCTGGCCAACCCGAACAGGGCCATGCCGGCCACGAACGCACGCTTCACCATTTTCATGGGCAAAAAGACTCCTACGTTGACGGGCAACCGGCCTCCCCCGGCCGTCGCCAGACCCGCGTCACTTGCCTGCTCAAGGCACGAGCGCGGGAGATTCACTCGTCTTACCCACCAGCCGCACGAGACGGTCCGCCAGGCGGCGCCGCTCGTCCTCGGTGAGGAATCGACCCACTTCGCAGGCCCGCCCGTGCGACTCGATGGTGAGTCGGCTCGGGTACCGGGCCAGTCGCGGGTCGCGCAGTGTAACCCTCGCCCAGTGCCGTGGAAATACCGATAGGCGAGAACCGCTTAATGTGCGCCGTTCCACCAGCACTTGAGATTCGGAGACGACGATCACCTCGCGCTCCTCGCCGCGGCGCATGCTCGCGCGGACCGCCCACGCCAGCAGGCCGATCTCGAGGCCCGCGAACGGCAGCACCGGCCAGAAGCCCTGCAGGGCGAAGAAGCCCGCGACGGCGAAGGTCACGGCCGCGAGGCTGCCCACGAACCACCGCGCGCCGTGCTGCGTCAGCGAGCAGTTCGGCGCGAGCTCGATGCGGTGCTCGATGCCACGGTCGACGGTGATGTCGGGCGTCTGGGTGACCATCGATCCCGGGGCGCTCGGCAAGTTGCGGAAGGGGCCGACTGTAACCGCGCGCCCGGCGGCTGGCAACGCGTAACGCGCTGTCTGGAATGAATTTTTCGCTTGTTCAGGTGGGCAGGCCGAGGAGCCGTGCCAGCGCCGGGTGATCCAGGTGCTCGACCGTGGCGGCCGCCGTCGCGGCCGGCAGCGGTGGAATCACGGCGAGCGCCGGCCCGCCCAGCAGCCGGGTGAGCGTCGCGAGGTTCTCGTCGAGCCGTGCGAACGCAGGGTCGATGCGGTTGCCGATCCAGCCGACGCAGCGGCACCGGCCCGACCGCTCGATGGCCTCGAGCGTGAGGCGGGCGTGGTTGAGGCAGCCGAGGCGCAGCCCGACCACCAGCAGCACGTCGAGCCCGAGCAGTTCGGGGAGGTCGCTCAGAAACCCGTCCGGGTGCAGCGGCACGCGCCAGCCGCCGGCGCCCTCGACGACCGCCAGGTCGGCCTCGCTGGTCGCGCGTGCGTACCAGGCGACCAGGTCCTGCACGTCGATGCCGATGCCGGCTTCGGCCGCCGCGATGTGAGGCGCGATCGCCGGTTCGAAGCAAAGCGGGTTGGCCAGCGCGTAGGGAAGTGGCACCGAACTCTCGGCCGCAAGCGCGAGGGCGTCCTCGTTGCGCAGGCCGTCGGGGGTGAGCGCGGCGCCCGAGGCGATGGGCTTCAGGCCGACCACCCGACGGCCCGAGCTGGCAGCAAGGCGCACGAGCCCGGACGCGACGACGGTCTTGCCGACTCCCGTGTCCGTGCCGGTGATGAAGAGGCCGTGTGGCATAGAAAAGTTTAATAGTAAAGGCGTTTGAGACTTTGAGAGCAACGGTAAAATTAAAAATTAGTGATTAGTGATTTGTGATTAGTGATTGGTGATTAGTGATTGGTGATTAGTGATTAGTGAACGGTGATTCGCCGGCATCTGGACCGCGGCCGCCCGCCGG
>JAGVUU010000339.1 GCA_019136105.1 Gammaproteobacteria bacterium | reverse complement strand
AGGATCGACGCGGTCGTGGACGACGCGGACAGACGGCGCATCCTCAAGCTGCTCGGCGACGCAGCACTGGAAGAGCATGCCGAGTGGATCCTGATGCACCGCGAGCGGTCGATCGACCAGAAGGAAATCGTGAGGCTCAGTTGACGCCGGGGGAGGCTGCGGACGGAGGGACTAGCGTGCCGCCGTCGCGATCACCTGGGAGTAGAACTCGATCATGCGCCGCAGGTTGTCCAGCGTGAGGTGCTCATTGGTGCCGTGGACCATCTCGATCTCGCGCAGGCTCAGGACCAGCGGCTGGAACCGGTAGACATCATCGGCGATGGTTGCGAAGTAACGGCTGTCCGTCGTCGCGTTCACGAGTCCCGGAGCGACCGGCAGCTGCCCGCCATTCGAAGCTGCGGCAGCGAGGACGCGGTAACCGTCGGAAGTGATCGACGACACCGGCGACGGATCGTAAGGCGGCTGCACCCACTCCACGTCGACGCCGAGGCCACGTGTAGCATCCGTCGCGTGTTGCAGCACGCGCTCGGCGCTGTGCCCCGGCGCGATGCGGTAATTGATCCAGCCCGCGGCGTCCTGTGGCAGCACGTTCTCCTTCGGGCTACCGCGCAGCATGGTCGGGGCGATCGTCGTGTGCAGGCTCGCGGCGCCCGCTGGCGTCGCGGCGATCTGCCGCACCAGCAGCGGCTCGAACAGCCATTCGTTCGCAACCGCCATCCTGACGGCTGGCGCCGCATCCGGGGCCAGCGTCCTCACCATGTCGGCCGCCGGGCCCTCGAATCGCATCGGGAACGGGTTCGAGGTAATCGCGAGCAAGGCCTTCGCCAGTACCTCGACGCCGGTCTGCGGTGGCGGCGTCGAGGAGTGACCGCCCTTTGCCGGTGCCGTAATGCGCAACGTGCCGTAACCCTTCTCGGCAATGCCGATCAGCGCCACAGGGCGGCCGAGCAGCGGGAAGTCGGCGACCACCAGGAGTCCTTCGTCGAGCACGAATTCCGCCTGCACGTTGCGCGACTTCAGCAGCTGTGCGGCCGCGGCGGCGCCGGCTCCGCCCGCTTCCTCGTCGTGGCCGCTCACGATGATGACCGTGCGGCCGGGCTCGAATCCGGAGGCGGCGAGCGCCTCGATGGCCTCGAACAGGCCGATCAGCGATCCCTTGTTGTCCACGGTGCCGCGGCCCCAGACCGCGTCATCGGCGACGACACCCGCGAACGGTGGGTGCTTCCAGTCCGGCTCCGTGCCCGGCGTCACCGGCACCACGTCGTGGTGGGCGAGCAGTACGATCGGATTCCGCGTGGGATCGTTGCCGGGCCACGTGTACACCAGCGTGTTCCCGGCGACGATCTCGCGACTCATCACGGCATGCGCGGCAGGGTAGGTGTCCGTAAGCCACGCGTGAAAGCGGTCCCACTCTGCTGCGTCGTTCTCGCTCGCGTCCTGGTGGCTGATGGTGCGGAAGCTCACAGCTTCGGCCAGGTGGGATGCGGCGCGCTGGAGGTCCACCGGCGGTGCCGCGGCGAGGTGCACCTCGGCACCAGTGCCGACGCCTGCGCCCGGCGCCTCGTACGTGGCGGTCCGGATGGCGGCCACGGCCGCCAGCGCGCCGACGCTGCCGGCCAGTCCGAGCGCGATCTTCCCTGCAACGTTCATCCGTGCACCTGAAGCAGGCGGCCAATCGCCGCCGGGTGTCGTTTGTGACCGCCGCGAGGCGCGGCGTCAAGAGCCGGGGTTGCGTTCGCAGGCCCCCATGGCCGAGGCTACCGGTCCCGATGGCGGAGACGCGATGAAGCCCGAGCAGCCACCCCGGTCGGCGCGAGTCGCGCTGCTCGGCGCCATGTTCCTGATGGCGACCAGCGCCATCGGCCCAGGGTTCATCACGCAGACGACCCAATTCACCGCGCAACTCGGCGCGGCGTTCGCGTTCGCGATCCTGGTGTCGGTGCTGGTCGACGTCGCAATCCAGCTCAACGTATGGCGGGTGATCGGCGTTTCGGGACTGCGCGCGCCGGAGCTCGGCAACCGCGTGGCGCCGGGGCTCGGGCACGCATTGGCGCTGACCGTCGCCCTCGGCGGACTGGTGTTCAACGTCGGCAACGTCGCCGGCGCAGGTCTCGGCCTCGACGCGCTGCTCGGGTTGCCGCCGAAGTGGGGTGGGGCGCTGTCAGCCGCGATCGCCGTCGGCATCTTCCTGTCGCGGCGCGCCGGCATGGCGATGGACCGCGTGGTCGTCGCGCTCGGCTTCGCGATGATCGCCATGACCGGTTACGTCGCGTGGGTGTCCGGCCCGCCGGTGGGCGCGGCGCTGCGCAACGCGGTGCTGCCCGAGCAGGTCGACTTTCTCGCGATCACCACGCTGGTCGGCGGTACGGTCGGCGGTTACATCACCTATGCCGGCGCGCATCGCCTCATCGATGCCGGCGTGCGCGGCGAGGGCCGTGTCGGGGAGATCGCGCGCGCCTCCGTGGTTGGCGTGCTCGTCACGGGGCTGATGCGGGCACTGCTGTTCCTCGCCGTGCTGGGCGTAGTCGCAGCAGGAGTGTCGTTGTCCGCGGACAATCCGACGGCCTCGGCATTCCAGGCGGCCGCTGGCGAATTCGGCCTGCGCCTGTTCGGCCTGATCCTGTGGGCTGCGGCGCTCACGTCGGTGATCGGCGCGTCCTTCACCTCGGTGTCGTTCCTGGCGAGCCTGCGCCCGGAATTCGAGGAACGGCGCAACATGCTGGTCGTGGCCTTCATCGCCGTGTCGACGCTGGTATTCCTGACGGCTGGAGCCGCGCCCGTGCCGCTGCTCATCTTCGCAGGCGCATTCAATGGCCTGATCCTGCCGATCGGCGTGGGCGTGATGCTCTGGGTGGGACTGCGCCGGGCCGACCTGCTCGGCGGCTACCGCTATCCGCGCTGGCTCCTCGCGCTCGGCGTGGCCGGCTGGCTGCTCACGATCTACCTCGGTTGGCGATCACTGGGCAGCCTCGCGAAGGTTCTCGCGTCATGAAGATCGCGCCGCAGGGGTCGCTGCGCCCGTGGTGGACGCAGAAGCGGTGGTGGGTGGGCATCATGCTGTGCGCGGTCACCATGATCGGCTACGTGGACCGGCTCGCGCTGTCCGTCGCGGCACCGGTGGTGCGCGAGGAGTTCGGGTTCACGAACGAGCAGTACGGCTTCATCACGTTCGCGTTCCTCGCGACCTACGCAGCCGGACAGCTGCTGCTCGGTCCCGTGATCGATCGCCTCGGGAGCAAGCGCTCGCTGTCACTGGCCGTGTTCTGGTGGAGCGTCGCTTCCTGCGCGCATGCGTTCGCGCGTGGCGTCGGCGGGTTCCTCACGGCGCGCGCCTTCCTCGGTTTCACGGAGGCGGTGAACCTGCCGGCGGCCTACAAGGTCGTCGCGGAGTGGTTCCCGCGCGCGGAGCGCAGCACGGCGAGCGGGCTGATCACGGCGGGCATCGGCATCGGCGCAATCATCGCGCCACCGCTGATCGCGTTCCTGATCGCCACTTTCGATGCGCTGCATGCCCGTGGTCTGTCGCCCACGCACGGCTGGCAGGCCGCGTTCATCGTGCCGGGCGTGCTCGGCCTCGTGTGGGTCTGGATCTGGAAGCGGCACTTCCACTTGCCGGAGCACGACCCGACGCTCGCTGAAGACGAGCGCGCGCGGGTAATGGCCGAGCGCGTCGCGCCGGCCGTCGAAGCAGCCGAGCGGCGGCCCCTGGGCGAGGAGATGCGCGCCTACTTCGCGCGGCTCGCGTACTGGTTCCGTTACCGCGAGACCTGGGGTCTCGCGCTTGCACGCTTCACGGCCGACGGCGCGTTCTACTTCCTCGCGTTCTGGATCCCGAACTACCTGAGCGACGTGCGCGGCTTCGGGCTCAAGGAGATCGCGTGGGCCGCCGCCATCCCGTTCGTGTTCGCTGATCTCGGCTCGCTGCTCGGTGGCTACTCGGGCCAGCGGCTGATACGGAACGGCTGGAGCGTCGACGCCTCGCGCAAGACGATGATCTGGATCGGCGCGTTGTTCGTGCCGCTGGCGTTGCCTGCCGTGTACGTCGATTCAGCAGGGCTCGCCGTGCTGCTCATGGGGCTCGGCATCTTCGGCATCCAGGTGAAGAGCGCCTCGCTGTTTGCCGTGCCGGCCGACATCTTTCCACCGACGGCTGTGGCGACCGTCTGGGGCGCGAGTGGCGCCGCCGGCAGCCTGGCCGCGGCGTTTTCGCAACCCGTGATCGGCTGGACGATCGACAAGTATTCCTACGAGCCGGTGTTCGTCGCGGTGGCGCTCATGCACATCGTCTCGGCGGCGTGCATCATGCTGCTGGTGCGGCGGATCGAGCCCGTGGCGCTGAGGCCGGGAATGCCCTGAGGCGGGGCGCGGGCGAGGAAAGCTGGCGCTCCCAGAGGGATTCGAACCCTCGTACCAGCCTTGAGAGGGCTGTGTCCTAGGCCTCTAGACGATGGGAGCGTGCCGTGGACGGGCGGACTAACGGGTCCGCACGAGGCCGCGTATTATACGCAGCCATTTGCCACGGTCCAGCGGAAGTCGATTAATTGCAGCCGTATCAAGAAGAACACGCCCCGGGCCACCCGCCGCCCGTCATCGTGCCCCGTGCCGGGCACTGCATTTCGCGCGCCAACATCTCGCCGAACGCCCTCAAGGTGCTCTACCGGCTCAAGGACGCCGGCTACCAGGCTTTCCTCGTGGGCGGGGCCGTGCGCGACCTCCTGCTCGGGCTGCATCCCAAGGACTTCGACGTTGCTACCAACGCGCACCCGGAGGAAGTCCGCAAGCTGTTCCGCAACTGCCGGTTGATCGGCCGGCGGTTCCACCTCGCGCACGTGCGCTTCGGCATGGAGATCATCGAGGTCGCCACCTTCCGTGCGGCGCACACCGAGGTCGACGAGGACCACGGCGTCGACGAGGCCGGCCACCGCGTGCTCGACGAGCACGGCCGCATCCTGCGCGACAACCTCTACGGCACGATCGAGGAGGACGTCTGGCGCCGCGACTTCACGGCCAACGCCCTTTACTACAACATCGAGGACTACTCGATCTGGGATTACGTGGGAGGCGTGCCTGACGCCGAGGCGCGCGTGCTGCGGCTCATCGGCGACGCGGAGACGCGCTACCGCGAAGACCCGGTGCGCATGCTGCGGGCGGCACGGTTCGCGGCGAAGCTCGACTTCACGTTGCACCCCGACACCGAGGCGCCGCTGCACCGGCTCGCGTACATGCTCGACAGCGTGCCGCCGGCACGCCTGTTCGACGAGGTGACCAAGCTGTTCCTCGCCGGCAGCGCGCTCGCGTCGTTCGACGTGCTCGTCAAGCTGGGCCTGCTGCCGCACCTCATGCCGGACGTCGCCACGGCCGTGGCCGAGCACCCTGATGGGCCCGGCACCCAGGTGCTGCGGCTCGGCCTCGACAACACCGACCAGCGCGTGCGCGCGGACAAGTCGGTGACGCCCACGTTCCTGTTCGCCGTGCTGCTGTGGCCGGCGATCCTGCGCGCGGCCGGTGCGCCGCGTGGTCCGTTGCCGTCGGATCCGCAGTTGCTGCTGACGGCCATCGACGAAGTGCTCGGCCGCCAGCTGCGCCGCATCACCCTTCCCAAGCGCTTCGGCCTGCCGATGCGCGATCTGATCATGCTGCAGCCGCGCTTCGAGCGCCGCTCGGGCCGGCGCGCGTTGCGACTGCTCGAGCACCCGAAGTTCCGTGCGGCGTACGACTTGCTGCTGCTGCGCGCTGCGGCCGGCGAGGCGGATCCGGAGATTGCCGAGTGGTGGACGCGCCTGCAGGAGCTGCCCGAGCAGGAGCGCATCGCGGAGGTCGAGGGCCGTCCAGCGGAGTCGGGCGAAGCCCCGCGTCGCAAGCGCCGTCCGCGACGCCGGCGCAAGCGTCCCGCCGCCCCCTGACGGGCACGAGCCGGCCGATGCCAGTCGATCGCTGGGTGCCCGCGTACGTGGCGCTGGGCAGCAACCTCGACGACCCGCGCGAGCAGGTCGAGCGGGGGATCGCGGCGCTGGCTGGTTTGCCGGACACCCGGCTCGTCCTGCGGTCGTCGCTCTACCGCACGCGGCCATTCGGTCCTGTCGAGCAGCCCGATTTCGTCAATGCGGCCGCCGGGCTGCTGACCCGGCTCGAACCGGCCGAATTCCTGGCAGGGCTCAAGGCTCTGGAGACGCAGCTCGGCCGCGAGCGGCCCGTGGTGCGCTGGGGGCCGCGGCGGATCGATCTCGACCTGCTGGTCCACGGTGGTGCCCGCATCGCCGAGCGCGACCTCGAAGTGCCCCATCCCGGCATCCCGGAGCGCGCGTTCGTGCTGGTGCCCTTGGCCGAGTTCGCGCCGGACCTCGTGGTGCCCGGCCGCGGCCGTGTGCGTGACCTGCTCGCCCGGGTAGACTCGGCCGACCTCGAGCGGCTGGCGGCATGAGCAGCGACCCCAAGGATCCCGTCGAAAGCGTGCAGATCCCGCACCGCTACGTGGTGGTGGAGGGGCCGATCGGCGTGGGCAAAACGAGCCTGGCACGCCGGCTGGCGAAGAGTTTCGGCAGCGAGCTGGTGCTGGAGCAGGGCGACGAGAACCCGTTCCTCGAGCGTTTCTACCGCAACCCGCGCGCCGCAGCGTTCCAGACCCAGCTGTATTTCCTGTTCCAGCGCGCACGGCAGATCCAGGACCTGCGCCAGGCCGACCTGTTCGAGCGCGTGCGCGTCGCCGACTACCTGCTCGACAAGGACCGGCTGTTCGCGCGCCTCACCCTCGACGACGAGGAATTCGCGCTGTACGAGCAGGTGTACGAGCGTCTCGCGATCGACGCGCCGGTGCCGGATCTCGTCGTGTACCTGCAGGCGCCGGTGGAAATCCTGCTCGAGCGCATCGCCCGGCGCGGCATCCAGTACGAGCAGATCATCGAGCGGCGCTACCTCGAGCGGCTGGTCGAGTCGTACTCGCGCTTCTTCCTCGAGTACGACGCCGCCCCGGTGCTGATGGTGAATGCGTCCGAGATCGACCTGGTGGGCAGCGACGCGGACTACGCGAGCCTACTCCGGGAAGTGTCCCGCGCGCGCAAGGGCCGCCACTACTTCAACCCCATGAAGAGCCTGCTGTAGTTCCCGGAATTGATGTTTCGGGGCCGCTCCGTCATCCTTGCGGCCTCTTTCGAGGCGGCTCCATGTACACACAATTGCAGCTGCGGGATTCGGCCCGCCCGCCCGTGAACGTCGCGACCCTGCGCCGCATGAAGGAGCAGGGCGAGAAGATCGCCAGCCTCACCTGCTATGACGCCAGTTTCGCCGCCCTCGTCGACGAGTCGGGCGCCGACGTCGTGCTGGTCGGCGACTCCCTCGGCATGGTGATCCAGGGCCACGACACGACTGTGCCGGTCACGCTCAACGACGTCATCTACCACTGCAAGGCGGTGGCGAAGGGCCTGTTCCGGCCGTTCCTGATGGCCGACATGCCGTTCATGACCTACACCACGCCGAACGAGGCGTTGCAGAACGCGGTGCGCCTGATGCAGGAGGGCGGGGCCAAGATGGTCAAGCTCGAGGGCGGCGCCGGCCAGGTCGAGATCGTCGAGTTCCTCGCGAGGCACGACATCCCGCTGTGCGCACACCTCGGCCTCAAGCCGCAG
>JAGVUU010000333.1:989-2534 GCA_019136105.1 Gammaproteobacteria bacterium | reverse complement strand
GGTGGTAGGCGATGCGCTTCACCAGCTCCGCGTGCTTCAGCACCAGTGCGTCGGCTTCGCCGGCCTTCGCATCGTCGTAGCGGCGCGCGCGGATCATTGCAGTGCCCCGAGCGAGGGCGCCGGGCCGCGCACCAGCCGCTCGACGAAGAACTCGAGGTGGCCACGCGGCCCGTCCGGCACGGACCACGTCGCGGCGAGGCGCGCCAGGTTGCGGAACGCGCGCGACGCGGGGCTGTCGGGGAACGCCTCGAGCACCGGCCGCTGCAGGCGCACCGCCCGCGCCATGCACGGGTCCTCGGGCACCTCCCCCGCGTAGTCGAGCAGCACGTCGAGGTAGCGGGACGCGACCCGCTCCAGCCGCGCGAACACCGATGCCCCCTGCCGTGCGTCGCGCGTCATGTTGGCGAGCACGCGGAAGCGGCGGACCCCATGCTCACGGCTCAGCACCTTGATGAGCGCGTAGGCGTCCGTGAGCGAGGTCGGTTCGTCGCGCACCACGATCAGCAGGTGCTGCGACGCCTGCGCGAAGCGCAGCACGCCGTCGGCGATGCCGGCCGCGGTGTCGATCACCAGCGTATCGAGCCGCTGCCCGAGCGAGCTGAACGACTGCAGCAGCCCGGCGTGCTCCGCCGGGCTCAGGTTGGCGAGCCGCGCCACCCCCGAGGCCGCGGGCGCGACCTGCACGCCGCACGGGGCACGCACGATCACCTCGGACAGGCTGCGCTCGCCGCTCAGCACGTGCGCGAGCGTGTAGCGCGGCGCGAGGCCGAGCAGCACGTCGACGTTGGCGAGACCGAGGTCGCCGTCGAGCAGCAGCACCTCGCGGCCGGCGTGGCCGAGCGCGGTCGCGAGGTTGACCGCGACCGAGGTCTTGCCGACCCCGCCCTTGCCGCCGCTCACGGCGATGACCTGCACGGGTCCGGGCAACCGGCGCGGCAGTCCCGGCAGTGGATCGCGCGCGTCAACCGGCCGCATGCAGCGCTCCCTTGAAATGGCCCGCCAGCTGGTCGGCGTCGGGCCCGCTGGCCGACCTGGCGGCCAGCTTCACGGCGCGCGCGACCAGCTGGTGCGGCCGGGCGCGCTCGATGTCGTCCGGGATGCGCGGGCCATGGCACAGCCAGGCGACCGGCAGCCGCGACCGCAACAGCATCGACAGCGCGGGACCGAGGCTCGCCGCCTCGTCGAGCCGGGTGAGCACGCAGCTCGCCGGAGCAAGCACCCGGTATCGCTGCAGCGCCCGTTCGAGCGTCTCGGCCTGGGCACTCGCCGACATCACCAGGGCCACCTCGATGCCGCAGCCGGGCGCGAGCAACGGCAGGAGTTCGGACTCGATGCGGTCCGACCGCGGTGCGATCCCGGGCGTGTCGACCAGCACCAGCCCCCGGCCGGCGACCCGGCGCAGCAAACGCTGCAGCGCTTCGGGTCCGTCGACCGCGTGCGTCGGGACGCCGAGCAGGCGGCCGAGCGCCTGCAATTGTTCGTGCGAACCCAGCCGGTCGCCGTCGGCCGACACGAGCGTCAGCTCGCGCGGCCCGCGCTCGAGCA
>JAGVUU010000333.1:0-977 GCA_019136105.1 Gammaproteobacteria bacterium | reverse complement strand
CGCCGTTCGGGCCGACCAGCGCCAGCGTGCCTGGCGACACCGTGGGCTCGCTGGCCGCCGCCGGGATGCCGCGCGACAGCAGCGCGAGCGGCAGCCGGCCCGACTGCGCCGCATCGAAGTCGGGCGGCAACTGGCCGACGATGCCGAGCGCCACGTCCCGGGCGATCCCGATGCGCGTCAGCTCCTCGAGCACGCGCGCCTTGTGCGGCTCGCGGCGGGTGAAATCGTTCCACGCCAGCGCAGCCAGCTGCGTCTCGAGCAGCTCGCGCAGTCGGCGCACCTCCGCGCCGAGGTCGTCGCGCTCCTGCGGCATCCCGAGTTGCGGCGCCTCGGCCTCGACCGGCTCGCACACGTCCAGGGGCGGGACGGGCGGCGCCGTTCGCCCGAGCGGGGGCCAGCGGTCCTCCACGTCGAAATCGATCGCGGCGGTCACCTCGACGCCCTCGGCCACGCGACGCGAGCCGAGGATGACCGCGGCGGGGCCGAGTTCCGCGCGCACGCGGACGAGGGCCTGCCGCATGTCCGGGGCGAGGTAACGCTGCATCTTCACGTCGACGACCTCCTCTGCCTGCCGCGATCAGCGGCCCACCGCCGCGACCAGCCGCACACGGCGGTTGTCCGGAATCTCGTTCCAGGCGAGCACCCGCAGGTTGGGCACGCTCGCGCGGGTGAAGCGCGCGAGCGCGCCGCGCAGCGGGGGCGGCACCAGCAGCACGGCCGGTTCGCCCGCGCCGTCCTGCCGTCGCGCGGCGTCCGCAAGCCGTGACTGCAGGCGCTCGGCGAGACCGGGCTCGAGCACGGGCGCGCCGGAGCCTGCACTCGTGGACTGCAGCAGCTGTTCGAGCTCGGGCTCGAGGGTGATGACCGGCAGCTCGTCGGTCGAGCCGGCGATGTCCTGCACGATCTGGCGGCCGAGGGCCACGCGCACCTGGCCGAGCAGCACCACCGGGTCCTGCGTGCGCGGCGCGTGCTCGGCG
>JAGVUU010000273.1 GCA_019136105.1 Gammaproteobacteria bacterium | reverse complement strand
GCCCGCGAACATCTTGAACATCTCCTCGTTCAACAGGAAGTTGATCGAGGAGATCGACTGCGGGTCGGTGCCCGTGAAGTCGAAGATGCACTTGTCCCCTTCGCGCCACATCGAGCAGGCGATCTTGTACGGGCCCATCTCGAGGCCGTCGTCGCAGATGTAGTCCTCGAAGTACTGCCTGGTCTCGGGCACCGTGCGGCGGATCAGTTCGCGCATCGCGCGCTTGTTGCGCTCGAGCATCGCGTCCATCGCCGAGTAGAACACGTCGTCGCCGAAGCGCTCCGCGATCTCGACGCAGCGGATGCCGGCCGTGCGCAGCGCCGCGACGATCGCGTTGAAGTCCGAGAAGTTCCAGGTCGGCAGGCGGCAGTTGTGCAGCACGACCTTGAGCAGGTCCTCCTGCAGCACGCCGCCCTTGATGATCTTCACGGGCGGGACCGACACGCCCTCCTCATAGATGGTGCGCGCGTCGGTGGGCAGCGAGCCCGGCACCTTGCCGCCCACGTCGGTCATGTGGCCGAACATGGCCGACCAGGCGATGACGCGGCCGTCCTTGTAGATGGGCATGAGCATCAACCAGTCGTTCTGGTGGCTGATGGCGCCGTTCACCGAGTACGGGTCGTTGGTGAGGAAGATGTCGCCCTCCTCCACCGTGCCCTCGTAGCCCTGCATGAAGCCCCAGATGAACGAGCCAAACTGGCCGACGACCATCTTGCCGTCGAGGTTGGCGATCATGGGGAACTCGTCGTGCTGCTCGCGGATGCCCGGCGACATCGCGGTGCGGAACAGCACCGTGTCCATCTCGTAGCGGGCGTTGCGCAGGGCGCTCTCGATGATGTCGATGGTGACGGAATCGACCTTCACCTTCTTCATCGGCTTCTTGTTGCGCTGGATGATCTTTGCAGGCATGTTCGTATCTCCCGAATGCGGTCGTGAGGTGGCTGTTACTTGGACTTGCGCGGGGCTTTCTTCGCCGCGCGCTTCGTCTTCGGCCCAGCCGCCTTCGGCTTCGTCGCACCCGCCTTCCTCTTCGGCGACTTGTAACCGTCCGGGTAGATGAGGATGTTGCCGTAGGCATCCACCTTGCCGTGGTGCTTCGGCAGGATCACCGTGGTCGAGTCCATTTCCATCACGATCGCGGGGCCTGCGATCCGGTTGCCGGCCTTGAGCCTTGCACGGTCGTAGACCGTGGCGACGCAGTCCTTGCCGTCCATGTACGACTTCTGCTTACCCACCGCCGCGGCCGCCGGCGAAGTGCCGCCCTTCGCGATGACCTGGCGCTTGATGCTGATGCCCTTGCCCTGCACGTAGGCGCGCAGCGAGACGAACTCGTGCTCGAGCGGCAGCGCGAACGTGAAGAGCCGCGTGTGCTCCTCGTCGAACGGCTTGCGGATCGCGTCGAGGCCTTCCTTCTCGAGGCGCTTCAGGTCGACGTCGACGGTGAGCCGCAGGCCCTGGCCGTGGTAGCGCACGTCCACCTGGTAGCCGAACTCCAGCTCGGACGCCTTCACCTTCTCGCTCGCGAGGCCCTTCGCCGCATCGACGCCGAGCGCCTTCAATTGCTTCGCGATCTCCTCCTTGCTGGTCTCGGAGAACTTGCGGATGTGCGTGCGGGCCGATTCGTCGCGCACGGCCGTGGTGGCGTCGCCCAGGGCGCAGAGCACGCCCGGGCCCGGGGGAATGATCGACGGCCAGGAGCCGAGCAGCCGCGACAACGCATTGGCGTGCAGCGGGCCCGCGCCGCCGAAGGCGATCAGCGCGTAGTCGCGCGGGTCGTGGCCCTGCTCGACCGACACGAGGCGCAACGCGCCCACCATGTTCTCGTTGACGATGTTGTAGATGCCGAGCGCGGCGTCCTTGGGCGCCTTGCCGAGCGCCTTGCCGATCTTCTCGACGGCCTGTTGCGACAGCTTGCGGTCGAGCACCATGTCGCCGCCGAGGCGCTGCATCTCCGGCAGGTAGCCGAGCACCACGTTGGCATCGGTCACGGTGGGCTCGGTGCCGCCGCGGCCATAGGCCGCCGGGCCCGGATCGGCACCGGCCGACTGCGGGCCGACGCGCAGCGCCCCGGTGAGCTCGGGCACGTGGGCGATCGAGCCGCCGCCCGCGCCGACCGTGCGGATGTCCACCGACGAGGCGCGCACGGTGACGTCGCCGACCGTCGTCTCGCGGCGCAGGCGCGGCTGGCCGTTCATGATGAGCGCGACGTCGGTCGAGGTCCCGCCTACGTCGACGGTGAGCAGGTTCGGGAAGCCCGCCTGCACCGCCACCCACAGCGCGCCCGTGACGCCACCCGCCGGGCCCGACATGAGCAGGTTGACCGGGAAATCTTCCGCCGACTTCGCCGACGACAGGCCGCCATCCGAGCGCAGGATGTGCAGCTTGACCTGCTTCGCCTTGGCATCGAGCTTCGACTGCAGGTTGTGCACGTACTTCTGCACGCGCGGGCGCACGTAGGAGTTGGCCACCGTGGTGACGGTGCGCTCGTATTCCTGCATCTCCGGCACGACCTGCGACGAGAGCGATACCGGGATGCCCGGCAGCACTTCCTCGGCGATCTCCTTGATGCGGCGCTCGTGCCTGTCGTTCGCGAACGAATTGATCAGCGAGACGGTCAGCGCCTCGATCTTCTTCCCGCCGAGCGCCTCGAGGTCGGCGCGCAGCTTCTGCTCGTCGAGTTTCTCGACGACGTCGCCCTTCGCGCCGACGCGCTCGTGCGCTTCGATGGTGAGCGCGAGCGGCGCCATCGGCAGCGACTTGTTGTAGATGACCCAGCCGCCGAGACCGCCCGGCACGAAGCTGCGCGCGATCTGCAGCACCTGCCTGTAGCCGCGGGTGGTCACGAGCCCGACGCGCGCGCCGGTGCCGGTCAGCACGGTGTTGGTCGCCACCGTCGTGCCGTGCATGACGTGGTCGATCGCCTCGGGCGAGATGTTCGCGAGACCGCAGACGCGCTCGATGCCGCGCAACACGCCCTCCGACTGGTCGTGCGGAGTGCTCGACACCTTGGCTTTCCAGGTCTGGCCGGTTTTCTCGTTCACGAGGAGCAGGTCGGTGAAGGTCCCGCCCACGTCTACGCCCAAACGGTATGTCATGCGCTCACCTGTGGTTGAAGGTCGGTCGAATGAGTCAATGGGCGCGCCGCGCGCACCCGTCTTGGGTCGGGGCAAGGCTCACGCCGCTTGCGCCGGCGCCCGGGGAACGAAATCGCCGGCTTTGACGAGCATGCTGGGCACGGGCCGCCCGAGCTGCTCCTGCAGCCACTTGCCGGTCTCGATCGCCGCCGCGAGGTCGATCCCGGTGGGATGGCCGGAGCGATGCAGCATGTACACCAGGTCCTCGGTCGCGATGTTGCCGGTGGCCGCCGGCGCGAACGGGCACCCGCCGATGCCGCCGAGGCTCGCATCGAGCGTCCGCACGCCGGCCTGCACCGCCGCAAAGGCGTTGGCGATGCCGGTGTTGCGCGTGTTGTGGAAGTGGCAGCGCAGCGCCACGCCGGGCACCGCTTCGCGCACGCGGCCGACGAGCTCGATCACCTGCGACGGCACGCCCACGCCGATCGTGTCGGCCAGCGCGATCTCGAACGGATCGGCCTCGGCGACGCGCTGCACGATCTCGACGACGCGGCTGACCGGCACCTCGCCCTCGAAAGGGCAGCCGAAGGCCGCGGACACCGTCACCTGCGGCCGGATGCCCGCCGCCTTCGCAGCGCGCGCGATGTCGAGCCACGCGGCGATCGACTCGTCGCTGGTGACGCCCTGGTTGCGCTGGTTGAAGGTGTCGCTCGCGACCACCGCCATGCCGATCTCGTTGCAGCCCGCGGCAGCCGCACGCTCGAAGCCCTTGCGGTTCAGCACGAGCCCGACGTAATGCACGCCCTCGTGACGCGGCAGCGCGGCGAGCACCGCCTCGGCATCCGCCATCTGCGGCACGCGCTTCGGGTTGACGAAGCTGGTCACCTCGACGCGCCGCACGCCCGCGGCGATGGCCCGCTCGATGAACGCGACCTTGGTCGCCGTCGGCAGCACGCCGGGCTCGCTCTGCAAGCCGTCGCGCGGACCGACCTCGACGATGTCGACGTGGTGTTTATCCGGCATGGTCTCTACCCCTCTGCGGTGCGAGCATACAAGGGCCGGGCGCGGGTTCCAACCGTGAATGCGGCATTCCTTGACCCCCGGTGCGGCCGACGGGTAAAAACCACTTTCCAAATGACCGGACATTTGCCATGACCACCCCCACCCAGCCCAGATCCGGCCCGCTCGCGGGCCTGCGCGTGCTCGAACTCGGCACCCTGCTCGCCGGCCCCTTCTGCGGCCAGCTGCTCGGCGACTTCGGCGCCGAGGTGATCAAGATCGAACCGCCGAACCAGGGCGACCCGATGCGCGTCTGGGGACGCGAGAAGGCCGGCGGCAAGTCGCTCTGGTGGCCTGTCGTGGCCCGCAACAAGAAGGCGATCACGCTCGACCTGCGCCAGGCCGACGGCCAGGCACTGCTCAAGGACCTGGTGAAGCAGTCCGACTTCCTGCTCGAGAACTTCCGCCCCGGCACCATGGAAAAGTGGGGCCTCGGCTGGTCGGAACTCTCCGCGATCAACCCGCGGCTCATCATGATTCGCGTGTCCGGTTTCGGGCAGACCGGACCTTATTCGCGACAGGCCGGATTCGGAGCCATCGGCGAGGCGATGGGCGGCCTGCGCTACGTGGTGGGCGACCCGTCCACGCCGCCGTCACGCATGGGCATCTCGATCGGCGACTCGCTCGCGGCCACCTTCGCGTGCATCGGCGCCCTCTCGGCCCTGCACCACCGCGAGAAGACCGGGCGCGGCCAGGTCGTCGATTCGGCCATCTACGAGGCCGTGCTCAACATGATGGAGTCGCTGATCACCGAGTTCGACAAGGTCGGCTACATCCGGGAGCGCACCGGCGCGATCCTGCCGAACGTCGCGCCCTCGAACGTCTACAAGACGAGCGACGGCATGGTGCTGATCGCCGCCAACCAGGACACGGTCTTCTCGCGCCTCGCCGAGGCCATGGGGCAGCCCGGCCTCGCGCAGGACCCGAAGTACTCGACGCACGGGGCCCGTGGCGCCCACCAGGTCGAGCTCGACGCCCTGGTCGAACGGTGGACGCAGACCCTCACGACGCGCCAGGTGCTCGACCTGATGGACAAGTTCGGCGTTCCGGCCGGCCTGATCTACCGTGCACCCGACATGCTCGAAGACCCGCACTTCCAGGCCCGCGACGCGATCGTCTCGGTGCCGCACCCGGATTTCGGCGAACTCAAGATGCAGAACGTGGCCCCGAAGCTCTCCGAGACGCCGGGCAGCGTCCGTAGCCCGAGCCCGGCCCTCGGCCAGCACAACGACGAGGTGTACCGCGAGCTTCTCGGCCTCACGGAACAACGTTACGCGGAACTCAAGTCGGCCAAGGTGATCTGACCGGACATGACCGGTTCGCTCACCGACAACTATGCTGCCGGCGGCTTCGGGCTCGCGCTGCAGCCCGGCCACCGCCCCGCCTTGCTGGTGATCGATTTCGTGCGCGCCTACCTCGTCGAGGGATCCCCGCTGTACGCCGGGGCGGAGCCGGCACGCGCCGCTGCGCAGGCCCTGTTGGAGGCTGCACGCAGTGCCGGAATCCCGGTGGTCCACACCAACGTGCAGTACCAGCCGGGCGGGCGCGACGGCGGCGTGTTCTTCCGCAAGGTGCCGGCGCTCAAGTGCTTCGAAGCGGGCGCGCACCCCGACCTCGCCGCTTTCGCCGCGGGCCTCGAGCCCATTGCCGGCGAGACGGTGATCACCAAGCAGTACGCGAGCGCTTTCTTCGGCACCACGCTCGCCTCCACCCTGACGTCCCTCGGCGTGGACACGCTGCTCATCGCCGGCGTCAGCACCAGTGGTTGCGTGCGCGCGAGCGCCGTGGACGCCTGCCAGCACGGCTTCATCCCGCTGGTCGTCCGGGAGGCCGTCGGCGACCGTCACACCGCCCCGCACGAAGCGAACCTGTTCGACCTGCAGGCCAAGTACGCGGAGGTGGTGGGGCTGGAGCTGGCGCTGCGCTACTTGGAGGGGGTAGGGGGTAGGGGGTAGGGGGTAGTATCGGATGGCGGCTGCGCCGCCGCTCCATTCCCGCTCCGGTTCCTTTTGCCACCACGATTTCCGTCGCCACTGCACGACTATCCCCCATCCCCTACCCCCTACCCCCTTCCCATGCTCGGCCGCATCTCCACCGTCACGATCACCACGCCCGACCTGCCGGCCGCCGTCGCGGCCTACCAGCGCTACCTCGGCTACCGCGTCGTGGACGATGGCGCGCTCGCCCGCGACGTTGCGCGCTGCTGGGGGCGGCCGCAACTGGCCGGCCAGCGTTGCGTGCTGATGGAACCCGAGAGCGGCACCGAGACCTACCTGCGCTTCGTTCAGGGGCCCGCCTACGTCGGCTACGAGCCGCTCGCTTGCGTCGGCTGGAACGCCGCCGAGATCATCGTGCAGGACGTCGATGCCCTCGCCGAGCGCCTGGCCGGCAGCCCGTTCCGCACGATCGGCCCGCCCGCGAACCTGTCGTTCAGCGACAAGATCCGCGCCATGCAGGTGGTCGGCCCGGCCCGCGAGGTGCTCTACCTCACGCAGATCAAGGAGCAGCTCGCGGCGTTCGACACGCCCGTGGCCGCGTGCGACGTCGACCGCGTGTTCATCGTGATCCTGGGGGGCGCCAGCCTGGACGCACTGCAGGACTATTACCACCAGCAGTTCGGCCTCGCGCGGGCGCCGGTCATGCCATCGGTCGTGTCGGTGATCTCCGCCCGCTACGGGCTGCCGCGTGACTACAAGCACCCGATCGCGGCGCTCCAGGTGCGCGGGCAGTGCTACATCGAAGCCGACCAGATGCCGGCCCTGGTCACTCCGCGCCCGTGTGATCCGGGCCAGCTGCCACCGGGCATCGCCATGGTCACCTTCGAGGTCGAACGCCTGCCCGTGGACCTGCCGAGCGCCCTGGGTCCTGCGGTCGCGATCCAGGGGCTGCCCTACGACGGCCGGACGGTCCGCACCTGCGTCGGCGCCGCCGGCGAGCTGATCGAACTGATCGAATCCGGCTGACGTTCGCTCTCCGGCCGGGTGGCGATACAATTGAGGGCTAGGCGCCTGTGACCCGGCGCACGAGGTACACGATGAAGACGAGAAACCTGATCCTCATGGCCGCCCTCGCAGCCGCCGGCCTGACCAGCGTGACCGGCGCCTTGCTCGTGCCCACCGCTGCAGTGGCCGCCGAGACCAAGGAAGCCAAGAAGGAGACGCCGAAGATCGGCGCCAAGATGTCCAAGCCGCTGCGCGCCGCCCAGGAAGCCATCCAGGCCAAGAACTGGGACGCCGCCATTGCGAGCCTCGCCGAGGCCGCTGCAGTCGAACCCAAGACGCCCTACGAGGCGTTCATGGTCGAGGAACTCGGCTGGTACACCAAGGTCCAGAAGAAGGACTACGCCGGCGCCGTGACCTCGCTCAAGGCGGCCGTCGATTCGGGCTTCGTGCCGGAGGCCGACCTGCCCCGCCGCTACAAGGCCCTCGCGCAGTTGAGCTATGAGCTCAAGGATTTCCCGAAGGCAGTCGAGTACGGCAAGAAGGCCCTCGAGCTCGCGCCCGGCAGCAACGACGTGATGATGATCGTTGCGCACTCGCTTTACCTGGCGGACGATTTTGCCGGCGCCCGCACATTCATTGACTCGCAGACCGCATCCGCCACCACCAAGCCGGACGAGCAGCTGCTGCTCATCAGCCTGCGCAGCAACTACGAGCTCAACGACCGTGCCGGCACGATGCGCGCGCTCGAGATGCTCATCCGCAATTACCCGGCGCAGAA
>JAGVUU010000067.1 GCA_019136105.1 Gammaproteobacteria bacterium | reverse complement strand
GCTCACCTTGCCGCGCAGCTGATCGACCGAGGGGAACAGCCAGCGCAGCCGCTCCATGTTGCTCGGGTTGCCGACGTCCATTGCCGACGCGAGTGTCGCGACGCTCGGCCGCGGCCGCCACTCGCCGCTCTGCAGGAAATCCGGCACCGTGAGGTTGGCGTTGCTGGCGAGCACGATCTCGCCGATCGGCAATCCCGCCTCGCGGGCCCAGATGCAGGCGAGCGCGTTGCCGAGGTTGCCGGTCGGGATGATGAAGTTGGGCGCGCGGCCGTCACGGCGTGCGAGTTCGAGGCTCGCCCTGGCGTAATAGACCATCTGCGGCAGCAGCCGGCCGACGTTGATGCTGTTGGCCGAAGACAGCAGCAGGGATTTCGCGAGGGCCTCGTCGACGAACGCTTCCTTGACCATGCGCTGGCACTCGTCGAACGTGCCGGCCACCGACAGCGTGCGCACGTTGCGGCCCCAGCAGGCAAGCTGCTTCTCCTGGCGCGGCGACACGAGCCCGCGCGGATACAGCACCACCACGTCCACCCACGGGCGGTCGAAGAACGCGGCGGCCACCGCGCCGCCGGTGTCGCCCGACGTCGCCACCAGGATGGTCAGCCGGCGCGGATCCGCGCGCGGGATCCGCTCGAGCGTCGCCGCGAGGAACCGTGCGCCGAAGTCCTTGAAGGCCGCCGTCGGGCCGTGGAACAGCTCGAGCACCGAGAGCGGCCCGCGTGCGCCTGCCACGTCCACGACCGGCGCGGCGAAGTTGAACGCGTCCCGGGTGATCTCCCCGAGCCGGTCCTTCATCACGTCACCCGCGGCGAACGGCGCGATGAGACCTTCCGCGAGTTCCGGCAGGTTACTGGCCGCAGCGAGCGCCGGAACGTTCAGCTGCGGCAGCGACGTGGGCACGTAGAGCCCGCCGTCCGGCGCGAGGCCGCGGGCAATGGCCTCGCTGAGGCCGACGGTGTGCGCGGCGTTGCGGGTGCTCTGGAACCGCATCAGCCGTCCACCACGCGCGCGCCCTGCCGGTCGATGGCCGAGACCCAGCTGTCGCATTCGAGCCCGTGCCCGCGGAAGGCCGCGACCATGCCGTCGCGCACCTTGTCTGCGTCAGGAGCCTCGGTCCAGGCAAATACGGTGGGACCGGCGCCGGAGATCGAGCAGCCGAGCGCGCCCGCATCGAGCGCGGCCTGCTTCACCGCTGCAAAGCCGGGAATCAGCACCTGGCGCTGCGGCTCGATGATCACGTCGAGCAGCGACTCGCGGATCAGCGGCAGGTCGGAGGTGAAGCACCCCGCGAGGAAGCCGGCGAGATTGGCCTGCTGCCAGATCGAATCGGACAGCGTGATGGTCTTGCCGAGGATCGCCCGCGCCTCGCGCGTGGCAAGCACCATGTGCGGGTGCACCAGCACGCAGCGCACGGATTCCGGCACGGGGATCTGCTTCACGTGCGGGTTGTCCACGCCGACCGTGAGCACGAGGCCGCCGAACAGGGACGGCGCGATGTTGTCGACGTGCACCGATCCGCTCGCGACCGCCTCGCCCTGCATGGCGAACTTGAGCAGTTGCGTACGGCCGAGCGGCTGGTCCACCACGGCCGCGGCGGCGACGACTGCCGCGACGGCCGACGCCGCCGAACCGCCGAGGCCCGACCCCAGCGGAATTCCCTTCACGACGTCGAGGTCGAAGCCGAACGGGAGGCCGAGCTCGCGCTGCAGGGCCAGCGCCGCCATGCCCGCGGTGTTCTTCTCCGCCGCGAGCGGCAGGTCGAGCACCACGCCGGTGATCGAGCGGATCGAGACGCCGGGCTCCGCACGGCGCGTGACCGTCACGCGGTCGCCGAGCGCCGCCACCGTGTGCCCGAGGATGTCGAAACCGACCGCGACGTTGCCGACGCTCGCCGGCGCGAAAGCCGTCGCCGACGTGCGCGTGCCGGTCACAGCTTCGCCCCGAGGTATGCGCAGACGCGCAGGAGGTCGGCGAACACGCCGGCGGCGGTCACCGCAGGGCCCGCCCCCGGACCCTGCACGATCAGCGGATTCTGGTCGTAGCGCGCGGTCTGGAAGCGCACGATGTTGTCGGTGAGCGCGATGTTCGCGAACGGGTGGGACTTCGGCAGCTCGACCAGCCCCACTTCGGCCTTGCCCTCCACCGACACCGAGCCCACGTAGCGCAGCACGTGTCCACGCGCCCGCGCAGCCTCGAGGCGCGCCAGCATTGGCGCATCGAACTCGGTGAGGCGCTCGAGGAAATCATCGACGCCGCAGGCGGCGAGCGCGCCGGGCACGAGGCTCTCGACCTTCACGTCGCCGAGCTCGAGCCTGAGGCCCATCTCGCGCGCGAGGATGATGAGCTTGCGCGCCACGTCCATGCCGGAGAGGTCGTCACGCGGGTCGGGCTCGGTGTAACCGAGTTGCTTGGCGTGCTTCACCACCGACGAGAACGACTGCGAGCCGTCCCAGGTGTTGAACAGGTACGCGAGCGTTCCCGAGAACATGCCCTCGATGCGGCGGATCTCGTCGCCGGTCTCGCGCAGGTCGCGCAGCGTCTGGATCACGGGCAGCCCGGCGCCGACCGTCGCCTCGTAGAGATAGTGGGCGCCTGCCGCACGGCGCGCCTGCTGGATGCGCTGGTACTCGCCGTAGGCGGCGCTGTTGGCCTTCTTGTTCGGCGTGACGACGTGGATGCCGGCCGCCAGCCACTTCGCGTAATGGCCTGCGACCTCGGCGCTCGCGCTGCAATCGATGATCACGGCGTGCGGAAACTGGTCGGCGTGCACGTGCTCGGCGAAGCGGTCGAGATCGACCGCGTCCTGCCCGGCACCGTAGGCCTCGCGCCAGCTGCCGAGATCGATCGAACCCTGCACGAGCCGCATGCGCTTCGAGCCCGCGATACCCCGCACCCGCAGGTCGAGCTTGAAATCGCGGCGCAGGCGCTCGGCCTGCGATGCGACCTGCTCGAGCAGCGCCCCGCCGACGAGGCCGGGACCGATGAGGCCGATCGAAACGGTGTGTGCCGACAGGTAGAAGCTCGAGTGCACGGCGCGCAGCGCACGCGCGCTGTTGCGCCCGTCGATGACCACGGAAATGTTGCGTTCGGAGGCGCCCTGCGCGATCGCACGGACGTTCACGCCCGCCTTGCCGAGCGCGCTGAACACCTGCGCCGAGACGCCGTGCGCGCCGGCCATGCCGTCGCCGACCACGGCCAGGATGCTGCAGCTGCGGTTCACCTCGACGCTGTGGATCTGGCCCTCGCGCAGTTCGGGGTCGAACGCGCGCTGCACCACGCGCTCCGCGCGGTCGGCCTCGCCCTCGGGCACGGCGAAGCAGATCGAGTGCTCGGAGCTGCCCTGCGAGATCAGGATGACGGAGATGCCCTCTTCGCGCAGCGCACCGAACAGGCGGTGCGCGGTGCCCGGCACGCCGATCATGCCCGCGCCCTCGAGGTTCACCAGCGCGATCTTCTCGACCGTCGTGATGCCCTTCACCAGCGGGTCGGGCTCCGACCGCTCGTGGATCAGCGTGCCCGGCTTGTCGGGCGCGAAGGTGTTCTTGATCCAGATCGGGATGCGTTCATGGACCGCCGGGGCCATGGTCTGCGGATGGATGACCTTGGCGCCGAAATACGCGAGTTCCATCGCCTCGTTGTACGAGAGCGTGTCGATCACACGGGCCTCCGGCACGAGGCGCGGATCGGCGCTCAGCACGCCGTCGACGTCCGTCCAGATGACGATCTCGCCCGCGTTCAGCAGCGAGCCGAAGATCGAGGCCGAGAAATCGCTGCCGTTGCGGCCCAGCGTCGTCTGCAGGCCCTGCGTGTCGGTGGCGATGAAGCCCGTGACGACCACGGTACCGGTGAAATCTGCCGGCACGATCTGCTGCAGGTTGGCGCGCGACTGCTCCCAGCGGACGCCCGGGCCCAGTGGCCCCCACTCGACCAGCAGCACGCGCCGTGCGTCGAGCCACAGCACCTGGCCGCGCGTCTGGCCGCGGCGGCGCAGCAGCCGTTCGAAGATCCGCGTGGACCAGATCTCGCCGTAGCCGGCGATCAGGTCGCGCAAGGTGGTGGACGCCGCCCGCACCAGGCGCACGGTCTGCAGGATGCCGCCGATATCGCGGCAGTCGCGGTCGAGCTGCACGACGTACTCGTCGTACAGGTCGTCCGACAGCAGCTCGCGGGCGATGCCCACGTGGCGCTGCCGCAGTTCCTCGATCCGGTCGTCGAGCGACGGGTCCTGGCGCTCCGCCAGTGCGACAAGGCTCAACAGCGCGTCCGTCACGCCGCGACAGGCGGAGAGGACGACAGCCTTGCGGGTGGCTGGGTCGGCCTCGAGGATCTTCGCGACCCGCTCCATGCAGGCCGCGTCCGCGACGCTCGAACCGCCGAACTTATGGACTTTCCACGCTTCCACGACTGACCTGGCTCCCTGAGGGCCGCCCACGGGGTCGCTCCGACGGTCGCGCGGCAGCGACGGCCGGACGCGGCTCAGGCGGAGGGGATTCCTTCGACTTTGATCACCGCTGGGGGCCAAGTGACTGTATCTTCTTGCAGCGCGGCAGGCAAACTAACGCCATGGAATCCCTCGAATCTCCGGCGCTTCACGCCGCGGTGCTGGCCGCGGGGCCCTCGTCGCGGTTCGGCAGCCCCAAGCCACTGGTGCGCCTCGGCGGGACCCCGATCGTTTTCCAGGCCGCCGCCCGGGCGGCAGCCATCGCCGGCCACTCGGTCACGATCGTCCTTGGGGCCAACGCCCGGGAGATCGCCCCCGCCCTGCGCCAGTCAGCGGCCGCCGTGGTCGTGAATCGCGACTGGGAGGAAGGCCTCGCCAGCTCGATCCGCACCGCGGTGCGCTCGGCCCCGCCCCGCTGCGACGGGTTGCTGCTCACGCTTTGCGACCAGGTGGCCGTCACGGCGGACGACCTGCGGCGACTCTATGTCGCGTGGCGCCGCCATCCGATCCTGGTCGTCGCCGCGCTGCACGGCGGGGCACCGGGACTCCCCGCAATCTTCCCCCGCTGGGCGTTCAGCGACCTGCTCGAGCTGCGGGGAGACCGCGACCCTCGCCTGCTGCTCCGTCGCAGCGCCGACCGGCTGGTGCGGGTCCCGATGTCGAATGCCGCCGTGGACCTCGACACGCCCGAGGATCTCCTGCTGGTCGAGTCGGGGGCTCGGGAGCCGACCCCGCCCTGATCGGGTCCGGACTATCATGGGTACCGTGCCCAAATGAGAGACACGTCGTGGAAATCGTTTGCGCGGCATGGGGCAATAGGCGCGCTGGCTAAACTCCCCATTGGCGCTGGTTCAGGAGACGAGAAGATGCATCGCTTGATGTTGACTGCAACGCTGCTCGGCGGGCTCATGATCTCGACTGCAGGCACTGCTGCGGCGGGCCCCGTGCGGGACCAGTTCGGCGGCGGTGTGTTCGGGCTGCCGTGGAGCGCCGGCAAATCGGCCATCCAGGCGAAGTATCCCGGCGGCACCTGGGACAAGGACGACAAGGGCCGCGACCGTTACTGCGCCGCGAGCCGCCAGTCGTTGCTCAAGCTCCCGCCCCAGCACCAGACGAAGGAACTCTGCTTCCTGATGGGCACCGACGGAACGCTGGGCGCGGCAACGGCGAAGCTCGACGCGTCGCTGCCGACGCTGCTGGCGGTCGTGAACCGCTCGCGCACCATGTTCGGCGACTTCGACATGCGCCGGCGCGAGGAAGGTACGATCATCTCGAAGTGGAGCGCCCAGCTCTGGACCCGCGACGCGCCGTACGTCGTGCAGGTATGGAGCCAGAACGACGATGACGGGCGGCCGGTCGAGGTCGCTTTCTCGGTTGCGGACGAGGCGAACCTCTACACCGAGGGTGCAGCCAAGGTCTCCAACCGCCCGACCGGTCAGTAAAGGCGGCTGACCGCACTCGCGGCGGCCGGCTCGGCCGCCGCATCCACCGTCGGCGGCTCCGGCGCGGCGTCAGGTGCGTCCGGCAACAGTGATCCTGAGCGCCGCTCGAGCCAATCCACCAGCGGCTTCCAGCTGTCGAGGTCCTCCTGCAGGAGGGCGCCCTTCATTTCGTGCAGGCCGAGCCCGGTTTCGGCCGAGCGTATGTACGCCTGTGAGTCCCGGAGCACTGCCGCCACCGGGATGCGCAGGCTCTGCAGGAACCGCATCAGCGACTGGAACGCCTTGGTGTAGCGCCGTGCGCGGTTCGCAACGATCACCAGGCGCCGTTCCGAGCGGTGCACCTTGGCCACCAGCAGCAGGTCGGCGATGCAGCGCGAAGCCGCGTGGATGTCGATGTCGGACGGCAGCACCGGCACGATGATCGCGCTGGCATCGCGAACCGTCTCCGGCATCTGCGTGACGGACAGCGCGGCGGGCGTGTCCACGATGACGTGTTCCGTGCCGGGCGGGCTGCGCAGCGCGAACGAACGCGTCACGTTGAGCCGCTTCTCGTAGCCCGCGATGCCGTGGATCGGCGGGGCCTCCGGTGGGCGCTGCCTGAGCCAGCGCATGCTCGAACCCTGCGGGTCGAGGTCCATCAGCGCGACGCGACGGCCCGAGACCGCGTAGTACGCGGCGAGGTTGGTCGCGAGCGTGGTCTTGCCGGACCCGCCCTTGGTGTTCAGGACCACGATCCGCTGTGGGTCGACCGGCTGCTGCATCATTTCCCTCGAATGCGAGCCATGACCGTAGCTGACCGGGCGCAATCCGGCAAGCCATGCGGCGCGAACTGGGGCGCATGACCACCAGACTCCTGCGCAGCGGCCGCGACGCCCTGCTCGACGCCTCGATCTTCTACTCCTTCGATCGCAGCGGCTTTCGCCGCCACGCGCGCTCGTTTACCCCCGGCGACCTCGACGTGGACCTGACCGCGAAGGTCTGCCTGGTGACGGGTGCGAATTCGGGGATCGGCTTCGAGACGAGTCGGGCCCTGGCCGGCCGTGGCGCGACCGTGTGGATGCTCTGCCGCGATCGGCAGCGCGGGCAGCGGGCCGTCGAACGACTGCGAGCGGCCACGGGCTCGTCGCGCGTTCACCTCGCCTTGCTCGACGTCTCGGACCTTGGCGCCGTGAGGCGATTCGCCCGCGAATTGCCGGCGCCACGGGTGGACGTACTGGTGCACAATGCAGGGGTGCTCCCCGACCGGCGCCTGGAATCGGCCGACGGCCACGAGATCACGCTTGCAACGCACGTGCTCGGGCCCTGGACGCTCACTCAGGCATTGGCGCCGAAACTGCGCGCATCGCGGGATGCGCGAGTGGTCTTCGTCTCGTCCGGCGGCATGTACACGCAGCGACTCTCGCTCGACGACTGCGAATGGCGCAGGCGTCCGTACGACGGGGTCGCTGCCTACGCGCAGACCAAACGCATGCAGGTCGTGCTTGCGGAACTGCTGGCGGAGGAACTGCCGGCCGCGGGCATCACCGTGAGCTCGATGCACCCGGGCTGGGCCGACACACCCGCCGTGCAGACGTCGTTGCCGCGGTTCTGGAAGGCGATGCAGCATCGCCTCCGCACGCCCGCCGAGGGTGCCGACACGGTGACCTGGCTGGCCGCGAGCCCCGCCGCCCGAGGCCGATCGGGGCTGTTCTGGTTCGATCGCCGTCCGCGCTCCACTCACCTGCTGCCGTGGACCCGGGAGTCCGGTGCAGACCGCCGGGCCCTGCGCGCCCTGTGCGCCGGCCCGGCTGCAGGAAGTGCCACGGTCCCGGATGCCGCGCCCGTGCCGCTCAAGGCCCGCCGGCGCGCAGCTTCGCGGCGATGAATTCCCGGTGCGAGACGTGCAGCAGGCCGCAGATGCGCCGGATGATGTGCTCCTCGTACTTGTGCACCACGGTGTCGGCCGACGCGACGCGCCAGAGCTGCTCGACGAGGTGCAGCT
>JAGVUU010000048.1 GCA_019136105.1 Gammaproteobacteria bacterium | reverse complement strand
GCATGCGCGGCGCCTGGGACAGGGCGATCAGGTACTCCCGCGGCGCCGCGGCGTTGATCGCGTCGCGCGCCTGCTGCTGCTGCGCGACGTCGTCAAAGCGCAGCACGAGCCGGCCGTCCTCGAGCCAAGCGGCGTCCACGGGGATCCCCTTCTGCTCGAGGATCGTGGTGACGGCTGCCTGGGTCTGGTCGGTGAAAGCCGAGCGGTCGTCGCGCGACAGGTGCAGCGCCGGCGCGTCGCCGAACACGTTCGGCAGCGCGAGCAGCAAGGCAGCCGCCACGACGACGGCGACCAGCCAGAGCCGCCAGGCCGGATAGGTGTGCATGCAGTGATCCCCTCGGGACTCAGGCGTTCTTCAGGGTGCCCTTGGGCAGGACGGCGCCGACGGTGTGGCGCTGGATCTTGACGCGGACGCCTTCGGCCAGCTCGACCGTCAGGAACTGGTCGCCCGTCTCCGTGACCTTGCCGAGGATGCCCCCGGCGGTGACCACCTCGTCACCGACCGCGAGCGCGGCCACCATCGCCTTGTGTTCCTTGGCGCGCTTCGCCTGGGGGCGGATCAGCAGGAAATAGAACACCACGAAGATCAGGACCAGCGGCAGCAGCTGCACGAAGGCATTCGGCTGGGCGCCGCCCGCGGCCTGCGCATAGGCGCTCGGGATCAACCACTCCATCGACGGACTCCTGTGACTGAAGGCCCCGGGGGGCCCCAAAAAGGTCGGGGATTATACCCGAGCGGCGCCGTTGCTGCCGGGGCCGTTCCGGTGCCCTTCCGGCCCGGCCAGAAATGCGGCCGCGAACCGCGGGTACTCGCCCCGCTCGATCGCCGCCCGGATGCGGCGCATCAGGTCGAGGTAATAGTGCAGGTTGTGGATCGAATTGAGCCGCGCGCCGAGAATCTCGTTGCAGCGGTCGAGGTGCCGCAGGTAGGCGCGGGAGTAATTGCAGCAGGTGTAGCAGGCGCAGGCCGGGTCGAGCGGACCGGTGTCGTGCTGGTGCGCGGCATTGCGGATCTTCACCACGCCCTGGCTCGTGAACAGGTGGCCATTGCGGGCATTCCGGGTGGGCATCACGCAGTCGAACATGTCCACGCCGCGCAGCACCGCCTCGACGATGTCAGCCGGCGTGCCGACGCCCATCAGGTAGCGCGGCCGCTCCTGGGGCAGGTGTGGATCGAGTGCCTCGAGCACTGCATTGCGCTCGTCCGCGGGTTCACCGACCGCCAGGCCACCCACGGCATAGCCGTCGAAACCGATCTCGCGCAGGGTCGCGGCCGACTCGAGCCGCAGGCCGAGGTGCGTACCACCCTGCACGATGCCGAACAGCGCGTTCGGGTTGCCGAGTTCCCGGAACGCCTCGCGGCTGCGCCTCGCCCAGCGCATCGAGAGTTCCATGGACTTGCGGGCCTCGGTCTCGGTCGCCGGGTACGGCGGACACTCGTCAAAGGCCATGACCACGTCGGAATCGAGGTCGGCCTGCACCCGCATCGAGATCTCTGGGCTCAGGAACACGGGGTCGCCGTTGACCGGCGAGCGGAAGCGCACCCCGTCCTCCGAGAGCTTGCGCAGTTCCGCGAGGCTGAAGACCTGGAAACCGCCCGAGTCGGTGAGGATCGGTCCGGCCCAGTGCATGAACCCGTGCAGGCCGCCGTGCGCCCGCACCACCTCGGTGCCGGGCCGCAGCATCAGGTGGAACGTGTTGCCGAGCACGATCTGCGCACCCATCCCGGTCAGCTCTTCCGGGGTCATCGCCTTGACGGTGCCGTAGGTGCCCACCGGCATGAACACCGGCGTCTCCACCGTGCCGCGGCGCAGGTGCAGGCGGCCGCGCCGGGCGCGGCCGTCAGTCGCGAGCAGGTCGAACTTCACGCGGCCTCCCGGGGTTCGAGCGCGGCCGGATCGGGCTCGATGAACATCGCATCGCCGTAACTGAAGAACCGGTAGCGCTGCGCGACCGCGTGGCGATAAGCCGCCAGCACGTGGGTGCGCCCGGCTAACGCCGACACCAGCATCAGCAACGTGGATTCCGGCAAATGGAAATTGGTGACGAGCGCGTCGACGACCCGGAAGCGGTAGCCGGGCGTGATGAACAGGCGCGTGTCACCCGTGAACGGCGCGAGCCGTCCGCCCTGCGCGGCGGACTCGAGCGCTCGCACCGCAGTCGTACCGACTGCGACCACGCGGCCACCGCGTGCGCGGCACGCTTCGACGGCTTCGCAGGCCGCCTGCGGAACCTCGGTGAGTTCGGCGTGCATCTGGTGCTCGCGCAGGTCGTCCACGCGCACTGGCTGGAACGTACCGGCGCCAACGTGCAGCGTTACGTGGGTCTTCGAGACACCCGCGCGATCGCAGGCCTCGAGCAGTGCGTCGTCGAAATGCAGCCCAGCGGTGGGCGCAGCCACGGCGCCCGGCACACGCGCGTAGACGGTCTGGTAGCGGTCGCGGTCGAACTCCTTGGCCTCGCGCCGCATGTAGGGAGGCAGCGGCATCTCGCCGTGCTTCTCGAAGACAGAGGCAGGGTCGGTGCCGAAATCGAGCACCCAGAAGTCGCCCTCGCGCCCCACCACGATCGCTTGCGCTCCGCCGGCGAGCTGGATCATGGAATCGGCCGCCGGTGGCTTGCTCGAGCGCAACTGCACGAGCGCGTGCTGCCCGCCGACCACGCGTTCGAGCAGCAGCTCGACCTTGCCGCCCGTGGCCTTGTGGCCGTGCAGTCGCGCCGGGATCACGCGTGTGTCATTGAAGACCAGCAGGTCACCGGCCCGTAGCAGTCGCGGCAGGTCCACGAAGCGCAGGTCTGCGAGGGCGCCATCGCGGCCATCGAGGTGCAGCAGCCGGCTGTCGCTGCGACGCGCCGCCGGATGCCGCGCGATCAGGTCGTCGGGGAGCTCGTAGTGAAAGTCGCTGCGCAGCATGGGCCGCGCATGCTAGCAGAGGGCCCGCCGTGGGCGGCCCCCCGGGTCCAGGCCTGCCTCAGGCCGAATCGCCGCCGTTCGGCGCGGGTGCCGGTCGCGGCGCCGGCGCCGGCGCGGGGGCGGGTGGCGGGGGCGTCGCGGGCACCGCCAGGATGCGCTTCTCGATGCGACGCTGCGCGGCCTCGGGTGCCGGGATCGTCGCTTCCAGAACGAGCGGCTTGCGCTGGCGCAGCACCCCGAGCTTGACCTTCTCGCCCGGCTGGTACGAGTTCAGGATGCGGAACGCGTGGCCGGGGGTTTCGGGCGTGCGGCCGTCGATCGTCTGCAGCACGTCGCCTTCCTCGAGCGGCAGGCCCTTGCCCGCCGGCGCACGCACGACCAGCAACCCTTTGTCCGTGCCAAAGTACGCCCCGAGCTTCGGCGTCACGGGCACGAGTTCGAGCGACGGGAACGCGCGCTCCGGTCCGAAGACAGCGTCGAAGCCAGGCATGGGCATCGGCATGCCCTCGCCTGCGGGTCCGATCCTGCGCTCGCGCAGCACGCGCACGATCGGCGGTTCGGCTGGCGCGGTGGTCACCGTGGCCGTGCCCTTCTTGCCATCGCGCAGGTAGTCCACCTTCACGGCCCGGCCCGGCTCGACGCCGCGCATGAACTCGACGAGTTGCTGGCTCGCATTGCGATAGCCGCTGCGCTTGAGGGCCTGGCCGTCCACGGCGACGAGCACGTCGCCCGTCCGGATGCCGGCCTGCTCGGCCGGGCCTCCCGGGCTGACGCCGGCGACTTCCACGCCCTCGTCCCGCGGCGTTCCGCCGCCGATGTTGACGCCCAGCATCGAACCGCGCGGACCGCCGTGGACGAAGCTCATCACGTCGCCCGACTCGCCTCCGTACAACTGGCGGCTGATTTCCGCGACCTCGCGTGCCGCCTTGTCGAGTTCAGCGCGCGCCTCGGCCAGCTCCTTCTCGAGCTTGGTGCGATCGGCATTGTCTGCGGCAGACCCTGCGCTGGGCGCGAGCGCGAGCAACGCTGCGCCGCAAGCGCCCGCCAGCACGGGCGCAACTCGGAAAGCTCTGGAATTCATCGACGACCTCCGGTTCAGAGATTGACTTGCTGCGCTTCGACGTAGCGCAGCTGGACGAGCGAATTCATGGCCTCGACGCGGTCGCGCCACAGCTGTTCCGTCCCGGTGGCCTGGCCTGTGGCACCGGCGAGAGTCAGCTGGTGGTCGAGCCACTGCACCTGGGCCTCGAGCGACTCGATCGGCACCGACGTCCCCGCGCGGGCCACGGCGGGACGCTCCGGCAACGCAGCGAGCAGCGCCTCGAGTTCCTGCGAACGTGAGCGCAGCTCGTCGAGCGATTCAGTGTCGAGCACGATCAGTGGCGCGGACCTGGGCTCTGCCGGTGCTGGCACGTCGGTCCAGCGCAGCGCGGCGAACAGGGCGAGCGCCACCACCGAGGCCGCGGCCGCGTACGGTGCGACGCGGGCCGGGAGCGATGCCTTCGCGCGCGCGGCCGCCAACCGCGACTGCACCTCGGCCCACCCGTCGGTCGCCGCATCCGGCACGGGTGCCAGCGCACGCAGGCTCTGTTGCAACGACCCGGTGTGCGCGAGTTCGGTTGCGCACTGGGCGCATTCGTCCACGTGGGCCCGGACGCGCGCATCGACCGGCGCACCGTCGCGCAGGCTCAGCAGTTCGTCGAGACGGGCATGCATGGCGTCTTCACTCCATCGGGTTCGAGCAGCTCGCGCAGCCGCGCATGTGCGCGAACGAGCTGCGATTTGGACAGGCTGGCGGTGCCGCCGAGCAGCGCACCGATCTCGGCGTGGGTGTAGCCCTCGACGTCGTGCAGCCACACGACGGCGCGCGCCGTGTCGCCGAGCTGCGCGAGCGCGCGTTCGAGGTCGAGGGACCGGCCACTCCGACTGGCATCGGCCGGCCCGCCCCCAGCTGCATCGGCATCCGGAGGCATGAGGCCCTCGACCCAGCGCAGGCCGCGATGCCAGGGCGAGCGCAGGTGCATGAGGCACTTGCGGACGGTGATGGTGCGGATCCAGCCGGCAAACGAGCCGCGGCCGTCGTACTGAGAGAGGCTCTGCAACACTTCGACGAACACGTCGTGCGCCAGGTCCTCCGCCTGGGACGCGCGCGGCACCAGCCTGCGTGCCAGCGTGCGCACGGGCTTCTGGAAGGCACGGTAGATCGCTTCCTGCGCAGCCACATCCCCGGCCCGGGCCCGGGGCACGGCGTCAGGCGGCAGGTCGCTGTCGAGAAATGCGCTCATTCCCGGAATTAGATGCGCGGGCCGCGCAAAAGGTCGCAGCCCGGAGCGCGGGATCGGGACCGGTCAGCCCCGCGGCGAGGTGCCCGGAATTGCGGCGAGGGTCTGTCCGGGAGCGGATTCACCGCAACGGAGCATCGGCGACTCCTTGAGCCACTTGCGGTCCGGGTAGTACGCGAAGATGAGCGCGCCGCCCTTCAGCGTGTCGATCACCGTGCGCGCGACCTCCTGCCGTACCGCCGGGCAACCCCAGCTGCGGCCGATGCGGCCGACACGTTCTGCGATGGCCTCGCTCACGTAGGGCGCACCGTGCATGACGATGGCCCGCGCGAGCGCGTTGTCGTTGAAGCCCGGGTCGAGGCCGCGCAGGCGCAGCGAGTAACCGTTGCTGCCGTAATACGTTTCGGCCGTCTGGAACAGGCCGAGGCTCGACATCTTGCTGCCCTCGACGTTGGAGAACCGCTCGGCGAGCTGTTCCCCTGTGTTGCGGCCGTGGGCAACGAGCTCCTGGAACAGGAGCCGCCCCTGGGCGACGTCGAACACCCAGAGGCGTGGCTTCGTGGACGGCAATGAGTAGTCGATGACGGCCAGGTGACGGAACCCGTCGAGCAGGCCCTGGCGTCGCGCGCAGTCAGCCGCGCGCGTCGCAAGTGAGAGCACCTGGGGATTGGCGGCTGGGGCGGCAGCCGCAAGCCGGGTGACCAGCGACTCGTCCGCTCGGGCCGTCCCTGCCAGCATCGAGAGGCCCAGGAACACGGGCCACCACCGTCGTCGCATGCGAGCACTCTCCGTGCAATTAACGCAGGCCGCCCGCAGGCGACGTGAGTTCCCTCCGACCCGCCGGGTGTCCCGAAGGTTCCCGTGATGCGGGGCAAAAGTGGCCCACAGTTTGCGGCCATGCCACCCCAGCCTTCAATTTAAATTGCAACCATATGATTTTATTATTTTTTTTATTCGCCGCGGGCGATCGGTTAAGCTTGCCGCCCCCAGCCGGGATGGCGGAACTGGTAGACGCACCGGACTCAAAATCCGGCGGTGGCGACATCGTGAGGGTTCGATTCCCTCTCCCGGCACCAACTGAATCAGGGGATAGGGGGTAGAGGGTAGGGGGTAGTGCGGCGGCGGCAAATTGCTCGCCCTGTCTCGCTCCCGACACAGCGGTAAGAAAAGTCTCAACTGCTCCTCTTGCACTACCCCCTACCCCCCAACCCCTACCCCCTTCCTCATGAAGTTCTGTTCCCACTGCGGCCAACCCGTCACGGTCCTGGTGCCCGAGGGTGATCACCGGCCGCGGCACGTCTGCACGGGCTGCGGGGCGATCCACTACCAGAACCCGAAGATCGTCGCGGGCTGCGTGCCGGAGCACGAGGGCCGCATCCTGCTCTGCCGGCGGGCGATCGAGCCGCGCCTCGGCTTCTGGACGATCCCCGCCGGTTTCATGGAGAACGGTGAGACCACCCAGGACGCCGCGCGTCGCGAGTCCTTCGAGGAAGCGCAGGCAGAGGTCGAGGTCGGTTCGCTGCTGGCCGTGGTGCACGTACTGCACGCCGACCAGGTCCACGTGATGTTCCGCGCCAGGCTCCCGAAGCCCGAATTCGGCCCGAGCCCCGAAAGCCTCGAGGTCATGCTGTGCGACGAGGCCGACATCCCGTGGGCGGAGATCGCGTTCCGCAGCGTCGATTTCGCCTTGCGCCGTTACCTCGAGGACCGGCGGGCAGGCCTCGAACGCCACCATTTCACAGCCATCGACCTGCGACCCCGCGACGCACGCTGAGCGCTTGTGTTGCAGTGCGGCGTAGCTTTGGCACAATAGACGGCTCTCGCCCGCCCCTTGGCCGGCGCCATGTCCTGAAGACCCTGGAGCGAGCCGATGACCTTCGTCGTCACGGAAAACTGCATCAAGTGCAAGTACACGGACTGCGTGGAAGTCTGCCCGGTGGACTGCTTCCACGAAGGCCCGAACATGCTGGTCATCGACCCGGACGAGTGCATCGATTGCACGCTTTGCGAGCCGGAGTGCCCCGCCGAAGCGATTTTCTCGGAAGAGGAATTGCCGGATGGCCAGCAGAACTTCAAGGCACTCAATGCCGAGCTGGCCAAGCAGTGGCCGGTGATCACCGAGAAAAAGGACTCCCCGGCCGACGCCAAGGAGTGGGACGGCCGCAACGACAAGCTCCAGTACCTGGAGCGCTGAGCTCTCGCCAGTCGAGGCCGGGCCCCGCCGGGGGCCCGGATCAGCGGGCCGCGGTCGCGGCCTTCTGCGTTTCCTGGATGGTCTGCACGAGCTGGTCGGGGGTCATGAACCCGCCGATGTAGTCGCCCGTCTGCGTGAAGATCGCGGGCGTGCCCTCGACGCCCAGGTCCTCGCCGAACGACCACTGCGTCTTGATCGACTCGGCCTCGGGGCACGACTTGGTCTTCAGGTCCTCGCCTTTCTTGGCGCGCGTGAGCGCGTCGCGGCGATCCTTCGAGCACCACACCGCCTCCGCCTTGCGCCACGCTTCCGTGCCCGGCCCGGTGCGCGGGAACATCATGTAGCGCACTCGCACGCCGGCCTTGTTGATCTCCGCGATCTGGTTGTGGAAGCGGCGGCAAAAGCCGCAATCGATGTCGGTGAACACCGTGACCGTCATCCTGGAGGTCGCGGGCCCGAAGATGATCATCTGGTCTTCTTTCGCCGCCGCGAGCGCCTTGGCGCGCACGGCATTGCGGCGGGCCGCAGTGAGGTTCGCCTGGGTGTCGAGGTCGTAGAT
>JAGVUU010000021.1 GCA_019136105.1 Gammaproteobacteria bacterium | reverse complement strand
TTGACGTTCCAGGTGGCGACGAGCATGGCTAGGCAGCCAGTCCCATCTGCCTCAGCAACGGCTCGATCTCGGGTTTGCGGCCGCGGAACTCGACGAACGCCTCCATCGCGTCGCGGCTGCCGCCGCGCTCGAGGATCGAGTGCAGGAAGCGCCGCGCCGTCGCGACGTCGAACACGCCATGCTCCTCGAACGCGCCGAACGCGTCGGCCGACAGCACCTCGGCCCACTTGTAGCTGTAGTAGCCCGCGGCGTAGCCACCGGAAAAGACGTGCTGGAAGCTGTTCGGGAAGCGGTTGAACTCCGGCGGGCGCACCACCGCGACCATTTCGCGCACCTCGGCCAGCGTCTCGGCGACGCGCGGCGCCTGGCCCGGCGAGTACTCGGCGTGCAGGCGGAAGTCGAACAGCGCGAATTCGAGCTGGCGCACCGTCTGCATGCCGGCCTGGAACGTGCGGCTCGCCTGCAGGCGGGCGAGCATCTCGTGCGGCAGGGCCTCGCCGGTCTCGACGTGTGCCGAGATGAGCGGCAGCACCTCGTCGCGCCAGGCGAAGTTCTCCATGAACTGGCTCGGCAGCTCCACGGCGTCCCACGGCACGCCGTTGATGCCGGCGATGCTCGGCACGCTCACGCGCGTGAGCAGGTGGTGGAAGCCGTGGCCGAACTCGTGGAAGAGGGTGAGGACGTCCTGGTGGGTGAGCAGCGACGGCTGCCCGCCGACTGGAGGCGCGAAATTACAGACCAGGTAGGCGACCGGCAGTGCACTCGTGCCCGCAAGCTGGATCCGGCCCACGCATTCGTCCATCCACGCTCCACCGCGTTTCTTCGGCCTCGCGTACAGGTCGAGGAAGAAGCCGCCGCGGGGGGTGCCGTCGCGGTCGAGCACGTCGAAGTAGCGCACGTCGGGGTGATACGCCTCGATCGCGGCGTTCGCGACGATGCGGACGCCGTACAGGCGGCTGATGACGGTGAACAGCCCTGCGAGCACGCGGGGCACGGGGAAATACGGGCGCAGGGCCTCCTCGGACACCTGCAGGCGCTCGTTCTTCAGGCGTTCCGAGTAGTAGGCGACGTCCCAGGCCGCGAGTTCGCGGCCGGCAAACTGCTCGAGCTCCCTGAATTCGCGCTCGGCCGCGGGGCGGCTCACGCGCGCGAGGCGCTGCAGGAACTCGATCACCTCGGCCGGGTCGCGGGCCATCTTGGTGGCGAGTGAGTACTCGGCGAAGTTCGCAAAGCCGACGAGGTTCGCCGCTTCGTGCCGCAGGGCGAGGATCCCGGCCATGAGTGGCGAGTTGTCCCATTGGCCGCCGTGCGGGCCGCGGTCGGAGGCGCGCGTGACCCAGGCTTCGTAGACTTCGCGGCGCAAGGCCTCGTTGGCACAGTGAGTCATCACGGCCTGGTAGGTGGGCGGGTCGAGCGACAGGACCCAGCCATCCTTGCCGGCCGCGGCCGCTGCCGCGCGCGCGCGGTGACGCGCGTTGGCGGGCAAGCCCTCGATCTCCCGCTCGTCCGTCACGTGTCGCGACCACGCGTTGGTGGCATCGAGCACGTTCTCGTCGAACTTGGCCTGCGCCGTCGCGAGCCGTTCCATGACCTCGCCGAATCGCTGCTTCCGGTCCGGTGGCAGTGACACGCCGGCGAGACGGAAGTCGCGCAGCGCGTTCTCGACCACTTTGCGCTGCTCCGGCGCGAGCCGGGCGCCCTCGGTGTCCATCACGGCCTGGTAAGCCGCGCACAGGTCGGCGTTCTGGCCGAGCTCGGTGTGGTAGGCGGTGAGCAGCGGCAGGCAGGCGTTGTAGGCGGCGCGCAGCTCGTCGCTGTTCATTACGCCGTTCAGGTGCCCGGCCGGTGACCAGGCCCGGGCGAGGCGGTGGTGCATGCGCTCGAGGGGCACCACCAGCGTGTCCCAGCGATTGGCACCGGTGGCGAGCAGCCCGGCGATCTCGGCCCGGTTGTCGTCGAGCAGCTGGCGGATGGCCGGTTCGACGTGAGCGGCTTCGATCTCCTTGAAGCGTGGCAGCGGGGCGTCCGTGAGCAGCGGGTTGGTCATCGCGCGCGTCCCTTCCGGCAACGGAAAGGCGCCATTTTAGGCACACCGGCACGCCGGTGGTGGGTTCAGCCGGAGACGCCCTGCAGGAGCCATCCCAGGGCGTAGGTCGCCACGCCGAAGCCCACGAACGCGATCAGCGCGCGCCGGCGGAATCGCTTCGCGAGTTCCTTCTCGGGGTATGCCGCGATCAGGAAGAGTTGCCGGCTGTCGGGCCGCGAGATCACGTGCACGGCGGCTGGCACCGGCTTCTCCAGGTGGCGCTGGGTGACGGCATGGCGCGCCTCCTCGCGGGCGCGCTCCCATTCGCCGAGGCTCACCCGGCCGTCCCCGTCAGCGTCGAACCGCTCGACCAGCGCGGCCTGGTCCTGCTTCCACTCGGCGAGCAGGGCCGCCACGTCGGCGTCGCGGCCGGTGTGCGCCGTTCCGGAATGCGTGCGGAAGTGGCCGAGCACGTGCACCTGCTCGTGCTCGTAGATGCGCTCCTCGTAGTAGCGATACTCGGGTTCGCCGAACGGCGAGCGCGTGCCCGGCGCCAGAGTCGGCCAGGGGGTGTCGCCGTACCAGGTGGTCGTCTCAGCGGTGAGCACCTCGGCACCGGCCGGCTGGACGATGCCTTCGCCGGTGCCGTCGTCGAGCACGAAGGGCTGTTCGGAGCGGCCGGATTGCACCGTCTGCCACTTGGCGCGCCGGTTGCCTCGCGAGTTGGAGCCCGTTCGCCGCTGGATCCGGAATCGCCACCACACGCAGGGGCGCTGCGTGAGCGGCGCGATGTTGGTCGTGCCCGCGAGCGCCTTGCTGCGCCCGACGAGTTCGACGTAGCCCTGGGCGGCCGAGCGGACGCGCGAGGTGGGCGTGTCCTCGAGCATCCTCGCGATGTGCAGGAAGCGGAACGCCAGCCAGCCGCCGCCCAGGACGGCGACGCCCAGCACCAGCAGCCAGAACCAGAAGTCGGACGGGTCAGCCAAACAGCTGCCCTAAGTCCACGTCGCGCTTCTGTTCCTCGGTGAACTCGAGCAGCGCCGACTGCTTGAACTCGAACAGCCGCGCGACGATCAGGTCGGGGAAGGTCTGCACGCGGATGTTGTTCAGGTTGACCGCCTCGTTGTAGAGCTCGCGGCGGTCGGCGATCGACTCCTCGAGCTGGCTGATGCGGGTCTGCAGGTGCTTGAAGCCCTGGTCGGCCTTGAGGTCCGGGTAGTTCTCGGCCACCGCGAACAGGCGGCCGAGGCCCTCGCGCAGCTGTTGTTCGGCCGCACCGAGCGCGGTGACGTCGCCCTTGCCCTGCGCCTTGAACACGGCCGAGCGGGCCTGCATCACGCGCTCGAGCGTCTCCTGCTCGTACTGCATGTAGCGCTTGCAGGTCTCGACGAGCTTGGGCAGTTCGTCGTGCCGCTGCGTGAGCAGCACGTCGATGTTCGACCAGGCCTTGCGCACGTTCTCCCGGAGGCCCACCAGGCCGTTGTAGATGCGTACGACGTAAACCGCCGCCACGACGAGCAGCGCGAGGAACAGCACGAACACTACGGCCACGGCATGGACTCCTTCGGCGGAAAGCCCGCCGGGGCGCAAGATTGCAGGCTTGCAGGGCCCAGCGTCTAGACTATGCGTCTCAATTTGCAGGATCCCCGCCATGCCCACCCGGCCGTACCGAGGCATTCACCCCACGCTCGAGGAGGGCGTCTACGTAGACCCCACGGCGCTGGTGGTCGGCGACGTGGTGCTGGGCCCGGACGTCTCGATCTGGCCCATGGCGGTCGTGCGCGGCGACGTGAACTGCATCCGCATCGGCGCGCGCAGCAACGTGCAGGACAACAGCGTGCTGCACGTCACGCGGCCCTACCCGGGCAGCGAGGCGGGCTGGCCCCTGCTCGTCGGCGAGGACGTGGTCGTCGCCCACAGCGTGACGCTGCACGGCTGCACCATCGGCAACCGCGTGCTGGTCGGCATCGGCGCGATCGTGCTCGACGGCGCCGTGGTGGAGGACGAGGTGATGATCGCGGCCGGCAGCGTCGTGCCTCCCGGCAAGCGCCTCGAGTCGGGCGGGCTCTACCTCGGCAACCCGGTGCGGCGCTCGCGCGAGATCACCGCGGCGGAGCGGGCGCGGATCCCGACCATGGCCCGGTTCTACATCGACCTCAAGGACGAGTACCGGGGCCTGGCGCCGCCCGCAGCTTGAGCGCCTCGAGCACCGGCCGGGTGTCGGGGCGCACGCCGCGCCACAACTCGAACGCCTCCGCGGCCTGCTCGACCAGCATGCCCCAGCCCTGTTCGGCCCGCGCGGCCCCGAGCCGCTTCGCCCAGGCGACGAACGGCGTGTCGCCGACGCCGTACGCCATGTCGTAGCAGACGGTCATCGAGTCGACGACGCCGATCGGGATCAGCGGCACGTCGCCGCGCAGGCTGGCCGAGGTGGCGTTGACGATGAGGTCGAAGCGGTGGTTCTCGAGCCGGCCGAAGGCGCAGCCCGACACCGGTCCGAGTTCCGCGAAGTCCTCGGCCAGCGCCACGGCGCGCTCGGCGGTGCGGTTGGCGATGACCATCAGCCGCGGCTCGAGCGACATGAGCGGCCCGAGCGCGCCACGCGCCGCGCCGCCGGCACCGAGCAGCAGGATGCGGGGCGAATCGAAGCTGAGCCCAAGGTTGCGCGTCAGGTCGGCGAGCAGCCCGGCGCCGTCGGTGTTGTCGCCGATCAGCAGTTCGTCGCGCCTCACGACCGTGTTCACCGCGTCCGCGAGCTGAGCGCGCGGCGTCAGCTCATTCACGAGGTCGGCCGCGGCGCGCTTGTGCGGCAGCGTGACGTTGATGCCTCGCCCGCCGGCGCTGAAGAACTCCAGCACATCGCTCCGGAACCGCTCCGGCGGCGACTCGTGCAGGCGGTAGACCATGTCCTGCCCGGCCTGGCGCGCGAACATCCCGTGGATGAACGGCGACCAGCTGTGCTGGACGGGATAGCCGAAGAGGGCGTAGGAGTCGGGCATGACGGGAAGTGAATGGTGAATAGTGAATGGTGAACAGTGAATGGTGATTAGGAAGAGCGTTCGTGGCAGTTGGCGTCTTTCCTGCTATTCACTAATCACTAATCCCTATTCACTTCTCCTTCAGCCATTCCGCCGCCCGCCGCGCGAAGTACGTCAGGATGCCGTCGGCGCCGGCGCGCTTGATGCAGGTGAGCGACTCCATGATCACGGCGCGCTCGTCGAGCCAGCCGTTCTTCGCAGCCGCCATCAGCATCGCGTACTCGCCGCTCACCTGGTACACGTACGTCGGCACGCCGAAGCGGTCCTTCACCCGGCGCACGATGTCGAGATAGGGCATGCCCGGCTTGATCATCACCATGTCGGCGCCTTCCTCGAGGTCGAGTTGCACTTCGCGCAGCGCCTCGTCGGAGTTCGCCGGGTCCATCTGGTAGTTGTACTTGTTGCCCTTGCCGAGGTTGCCGGCCGAGCCCACCGCGTCGCGGAACGGGCCGTAGAAGCTCGAGGCATATTTCGCGGAGTAGGCGAGGATGCGGCTGTGGACATGGCCCGCGGCCTCGAGGGCGTCGCGGATCGCGCCGATGCGGCCGTCCATCATGTCCGAGGGGGCCACGACGTCGGCACCGGCTTCGGCGTGCGACACCGCCTGCTTCACCAGCGCTTCGACGGTGACGTCGTTCACCACGTAACCGGTCGCGTCGATGATGCCGTCCTGGCCGTGCGTGGTGAACGGGTCGAGCGCGACGTCGGTGATCACGCCGAGCTCGGGCACCGACTTCTTGAGCGCGCGTACGGCACGCTGCGCGAGTCCGTTCGGGTTCCAGGCTTCGCTGCCGTCGAGCGACTTCGCCTCCGGCGGGGTCACGGGGAACAGCGCCATCGCCGGCACGCCCAGCTTGGCGACGATCTTCGCTTCCTTGACCAGCTCGTCGATGGTCATGCGCTCGACGCCAGGCATCGACGGCACCTTCACCCGCTGCTTCTTCCCCTCCATCACGAAGACGGGGTAGATGAAATCCGCGGCGGTCAGCGTCGTCTCCCTCATCAACCGGCGCGAGAAATCGTCGCGGCGCATCCGGCGCATGCGGACGCGGGGGTAGTTGCTGGGGGTGTGGTGGTGGCTCATGTCGGGCTCCGGTCGCGCGGCGCGCGGTTGGCAGCGTCTGTGCGCGGGGGCTAATGTTTATACATGAACGTGCCGCAACGCGAAAAGAAAGGGGATTCCGCATTTGCGCGGCGGGCGGAAGCGGGGCGCAGGACGGCGGACGTCCGCCCGCGTTGGGCGTCGCTCGTCGGCAGTGTCCTGGCCGGGGCCGTCGTCGGGGCGTGGCTTTGGAGCGGTGGACCGGGGAACTCCCTGGCCGACGATGTGCTCTCACACATCGGGGACGAAGTTCCTGCGGTGGCCGCAGGCGGCTCGGCTCCCGCCGAGAGTGTTTCCAGGGTGCTCGAGCAGGGCGGGATCCGCCTGCGGCCGGGTGCCGGGGACGTTCTGTACGCGAACGCCTGCCGGTTGCGCGGCCATCCGGTGCCGCACCTGGTGCTGCAGTCCGAGGGTGGCCCGGTGACGGTGCTGGTGCTGCGCGACGAGCCCGTGGGCGACGCGGAGAGTTTCACGGGGAGCGGTTTTTCGGGCAGGATCGAGCCTGCCGGGCCCGGCAGCATCGCGGTGGTCGCAGCAGCCGGTGCCGACCTCGAGCGGTTTGCCGCGCAGGTGCGGGCCGCGGTCGAATGGCTTTGAACTCGGAATGACTCACAACGACGATCACGCAAGGAGAAACCAATGAACCACAAGCACCTCAAGAAGCTGGCCCTGGGCGCTGCGATCGCGGGCTCGCTGGCCGCCGTGTCTGCAGCGCAGGCCAGCCCGTTTGCGCTCACGACGCTCGCCAACGCGTACATGGCCGCCGACGGTGACGCCGCGGCCAAGAAGCCCGAGGGCGAGATGAAGTGCGGCGAGGGCAAGTGCGGCGGAAAGAAGGAAGCTGCCGGCGACAAGGCCAAGGGCGAGATGAAGTGCGGCGAGGGCAAGTGCGGCGGAAAGAAGGAAGGCGAGAAGAAGGAAGGCGAGAAGAAGCCTGAGCCGGCCTGAGTTCCCCCCTCTCCCGCCTTCGGGCGGGAGAGGTCGCCCGCGCGGGGCGGGCGAGGGCAATTTGAATACCACCAAGAAGCAACCAGTCCGCTGTCCCTGGTCGTACTCCGGCATGTCGGAGGCCTACCTGCGCTACCACGACGAAGAGTGGGGCGTGCCCGTGCACGACGACCGCAAGCAGTTCGAGTTCCTGATCCTCGAGGGCGCGCAGGCGGGTCTGAGCTGGTCCACGATCCTGCACAAGCGCGATGGCTACCGCGAGGCCTTTGCCGGCTTCGACGTCGAGCGCGTGGCCCGCTTCGACAAGCGCAGGGTCGAGAAACTGATGCAGTTCCCGGGCATCGTGCGCAACCGGCTCAAGATCGAGTCAACGATCTCCAATGCGAAGGCGGTACTGAAGCTGCAGGATGAGCTCGGCAGCCTTGATCGCTACCTGTGGTCGTTCGTGGGCCACGAGCCGGTCGTGAACCGCTGGAACGAGATGAAGCAGGTCCCGGCCACCAGCGCCGAGTCGGACGCCCTGAGCAAGGACCTCAGGAAGCGCGGCTTCAAGTTCGTGGGCTCGACGATCATCTACGCCCACATGCAGGCGACCGGGATGGTGAACGACCACCTCGTCGGCTGCTTCCGCCACAAGGCCTGCAGGCAGCTGCGCTGACTACTCCGGCACCAGCCAGTCGATGCTCGTTCCGCCCGGTCCCCCGGGCGAGAGCAGCCTGTGCAGCTGTGGCAACAGTTCCTTGAGCCGTTCGTCGAGCGTCCACGGTGGATTGACGATCACGAGGCCCGCACCCGCCATGCCGACCTGTGCGTCGGGCGGCAGCACGTTGAGCTGAACATCGAGCACCTTGCGGATGCCGGTGCGCTCGAGTT
>JAGVUU010000242.1 GCA_019136105.1 Gammaproteobacteria bacterium | reverse complement strand
CCCCACAGAATCCTATGCCGCGGTGAAGCGGCTCATCGACGCATCCGATCCGGGTCTCGAGTCGCAGATGGCGCTCGAGGGCCGCACGATCGCCGCGCAGGCCCTGCACCCCCACGGAAAGGAGGGTGTGGCGGCATTTCTCGGGAAGCGCAAGCCGAATTTCGGCTGACGCAGGGCCCGCGACATGACCGACGCCTTCATCCTCGACGCCGTGCGCAGCCCGCGCGGCCGCGGCCGGCCGGACGGCTCGCTGCACTCGATCACGCCGATCCAGCTCGCCGCCCAGACACTCGGCGCGCTGCGTGACCGCACCTCACTCGACACTTCGCAGGTGGACGACGTCATCCTCGGTTGCGTCACCCCGGTGGGCGAGCAGGGCGCCGACATCGCCCGCATCGCAACGCTCGCGGCCGGTTACGCCGAGAACGTGCCGGGCAAGCAGTTGAACCGCTTTTGCGCCTCGGGCCTCGAGGCCGTGAACACCGCGGCGGCGCAGATCATGGCGGGCCAGTCCGACATGGTGATCGGCGGCGGCGTGGAGCACATGTCGCGCGTGACGATGGGCATGGACGGCGGCGCGTGGGCCATCGACCCGGCGGTCGCCTTCCCGCTGCACTTCATTCCGCAGGGCATCAGCGCCGACCTCATCGCGACGATGGAGGGATTCTCGCGCGAGCAGGTGGACGCCTACGCGGTCGAGAGCCAGCGCCGTGCCGCGCACGCCCAGGCGGCAGGGTACTTCGACCGTTCGCTGTTCCCGGTAAAGGACGTCATCGGCGAGGTCGCGCTCGACAAGGACGAGTACCTGCGCCCCGGCACCGGCATGGCCGACCTCGCCAAGCTCAAGCCCGCCTTCGAGATGCTCGGCGAGCAGGGCGGATTCACCGCGGTCGCGCTGCAGCGTTACCCGGAGGTGGAATCGATCAACCACGTGCACACCGCCGGCAATTCGAGCGGCATCGTCGATGGTGCTGCCGCCGTGCTGCTCGGCAGCCGCAAGGCGGCGAAGAAGGCCGGTCTCTCGCCGCGCGCGCGCATCCGCGCGTTCGCTTCGAGCGGCAGCGAACCCACCATCATGCTCACCGGTCCCGCGCCCTCCGCCCGCAAGGCGTTGAAGCGCGCCGGCATGAAGCCGAAGGACATCGACCTGTGGGAGATCAACGAGGCGTTCGCCTCGGTGGTGCTGAAGTTCATCCGCGACATGGACCTCACCATGGACAACGTGAACGTCAACGGCGGCGCGATCGCCCTTGGCCACCCGCTCGGCGCCACCGGCGCGGTGATCCTCGGCATGGTGCTCGACGAGCTCGAGCGGCGGAACCTCTCCACGGCGCTCGTCACGCTCTGCGTGGGCGGCGGCATGGGCACCGCCACGATCATCGAGCGCGTCTGACGCGCGGCGCATACAGGACTTGGGGTTACACATGACTCAGAACATCCGTTACTCCGTCGATGCCGATGGCATCGCCATCCTCGCGATCGACGTGGCCGGCCGGCCGATGAACGTGCTCACGCCGGAGTTCCGCGCCGACCTCGCGGAGTGCATCGACAAGGTCGTGGCCGATTCCGCCGTGCGCGGCGCGGTCGTCTGCTCGGCGAAGTCGAGCTTCATGGCCGGCGCCGACATCAAGGACATGGTGGGCGCTTTCGACCGCGGCATCACCGCGAGGGAGGCGTCGGGGTCCAGCTGGGAGCTGCACAAGCTGTTCCGCCGCATGGAAACCTGTGGCAAGCCGCTCGCGGCGGCGATCAACGGCGTGGCGCTCGGCGGCGGCCTCGAGCTCGCGCTCGCCTGCCACTACCGGGTGATCGAGGACGGTGCGAAGGCGGGCGTCGGCCTGCCCGAGGTCACGATCGGCCTGCTGCCCGGTGCGGGTGGCACGCAGCGCGTGCCGCGCCTGATCGGCATTCCCGCCGCACTGCGCCTGATCACCGAAGGCAAGCAGCTCGCGCCCGCCGACGCGTTGAAGCAGGGCCTCGTCCACGAAGTGGCGCCGGCCGACCAGATCGTCGAACGCGCGCGGCAGTGGATCCTGAAGGGCGGCGAAGGCGTGCAGCCCTGGGACAAGAAGGGCTTCAAGGTGCCGGGCGGCGCGGGGCAGACCTCGCCCGCGGTGGCACAGGCGTTCATGGCCGGCACGGCGCTCACGGCCAGGGCCACGATGCGCAACTACCCGGCGCCGGTGGCGATCCTCTCGTGCGTCTATGAAGGCACGCAGGTGCCGATCGAGCAGGGCCTACGCATCGAGTCGAAGTACTTCGGCAAGCTGCTGTCGGGCGTCGTGGCGCGCAACCTGATGCGCACGTTGTTCGTCAACAAGGGCCTGGCCGACAAGCTCATGCGCCGTCCCGCCGGCCCGCCGAAATCGCAGGTGCGGCGCCTCGGCATCCTCGGTGCCGGCATGATGGGCGCGGGCGTGGCCTACGTCTCGGCGCGCGCGGGCATGGACGTGGTGCTGCTCGACAGCACGCTCGAACTCGCCGAGAAGGGCAAGGACTACTCGCGGCAGCTGCTCGCCAAGGACGTGAGCCGCGGCAAGCGCACCCAGGCCGACGCCGATGCGGTGATCGCGCGCATCAAGCCGACCGCGAGCTACGACGACCTCGCCGGCGCCGACCTCGTCATCGAGGCGGTGTTCGAAAACCGCGAGATCAAGGCCGACGTCACCGCGAAGACCGAGGCGGTGATCCCGAAGAACGCGGTGTTCGCGAGCAACACCTCGACGCTGCCGATCACGGGCCTCGCCCAGGCGTCGAAGCGACCGGCGCAGTTCATCGGCATCCACTTCTTCTCGCCCGTGGACAAGATGCCGCTCGTCGAGATCATCCTGGGCAAGAAGACCAACGAGGACACGCTTGCCCGCGCCCTCGACTACGTCGGCCAGCTGCGCAAGACGCCGATCGTGGTGAACGACAGCCGCGGCTTCTACACGAGCCGCTGCTTCGGCACCTTCGTCAACGAAGGCATCGCGCTGCTGCAGGAGGGCGTGAACCCGGCGCTGGTCGAGAACGGCGCCAAGCTCGCGGGCATGCCCGTCGGGCCGCTCGCCGTGTCGGACGAGGTGTCGATCGACCTGAGCTGGAAGGTGATGACGCAGACCGAGAAGGACCTCGGGCGCCGCTACGACAAGCCGGTGTCCTATGACACGGTGCGCAAGTTCGTCGAGGAGCTGAAGCGGCCGGGCCGCCGCTTCGGCGCGGGCTTCTACGACTACCCGCAGGACGGCAAGAAACATTTGTGGCCGGGCCTGGCCGATGTGTTCCCGCGCGCGCCGCAGCAGCCGTCGGCGGACGAGGTGATGAAGCGACTGCTCTACATCCAGGCGCTCGAGACCGCCCGCTGCATGGAGGAAGGCGTCGTGACCACCGCCGCCGAGGCCGACCTGGGCTCGATCCTCGGCTGGGGCTTCCCGGCGTGGACGGGTGGCACGCTCTCTTACATCGACACCGTCGGCGTGCGTAACTTCGTCGCCGAATGCGACCGCCTCGCCAAGCGCTATGGCAAGCGGTTCAAGCCGTCGAAGTGGTTGCGCGAGCGTGCCGAACGCAACGAGCCGTTCCACCCGGCGGCGGGCGGCGATACAAAGGCCGCGTGACTGGTAGGCGTCCCGCGGTGGCCCGGCATGGGCCAATCCGGGACGACCGCTCAGTTCGATCGAATTGCGTTGTCGCTGAGCCGACCGCAGAGGAGTGAAGCATGCCGATTCCGGCTTCGTTTCGTGACCGCCTGAGCCTGCCGGTGATCGGCTCGCCGATGTTCATCGCGTCGACGCCCGACCTCGTCATCGCGCAGTGCAAGGCGGGCATCGTCGGTTCCTTCCCCGCGCTGAATGCGCGTCCCGCCTCGCAGCTGGACGAGTGGCTGGTGCGCATCAGGGAGGAACTCGATGCCTACGCCAGCGCCAGTCCCGGCGCGAAGGTGGCGCCGTTCGCCGTCAACCAGATCTGCCACGCCTCGAACGACCGGCTGCAGCACGACGTCGAGGCCTGCGTGCGCCACAAGGTGCCGCTGGTGATCACGAGCCTGCGGCCGCCGCGCGAGGTGGTCGAGGCGGTGCACTCCTACGGCGGCCTCGTGTTCCACGACGTCATCAGCGTGAAGCATGCGCGCAAGGCGGCGGAGCAGGGCGTGGACGGCATCATTGCCGTGTGCGCGGGCGCCGGTGGCCACGCCGGAACCACGAGCCCGTTTGCGCTGGTGCGCGAGATCCGCCAGTTCTTCGACGGCACGATCATCCTCTCCGGGGCGATGTCGAGCGGGGCGGATGTGTTCGCGGCGCAGGCGATCGGCGCCGACCTGGCCTATATCGGCACGCGCTTCCTCGCCACCACCGAGGCGCACGTGCTCGACGAGTACAAGCAGATGATCGTCGAGTCGGGCTCCGACGACGTCGTGTACACGAACCTCTTCAGCGGCGTGAAGGGCAATTACCTGCGCGGCAGCGTGGTGCGCACCGGATTCGACCCGGACAACCTGCCGGAAGCCGACAAGTCGAAGATGAACTTCGGCTCGGGCAGCGACCTGAAGGCCAAGGTGTGGCGCGACATCTGGAGCGCCGGGCAGGGCGTGGGCAACATCCACGAGGTGCTGCCGACGGCGGAGCTGGTGGCGCGCATGGTCCGCGAGTACGAAGACACGCGCCGCCGCCTGTGCGGCGCGGCCTGAACGAGGAGACTCAAATGGCGGGCATGTTCGACCTGACGGGGCGCGTGGCGGTCGTCACGGGCGCGAGCCGGGGCATCGGCGAAGCGATCGCAAAGGCGTATGCACAGCAAGGCGCGCGGGTGGTGGTGTCGAGCCGCAAGCAGGAGGCCTGCGACGAGGTGGCGCAGGAGATCGTCGCCGCGGGCGGCGATGCGGTGGCGATCGCGTGCCACATCGGCGACATGGAGGCTTTGCGGGGGTTCTTCGCCGAAGTCGAGCGCCGCTACGGGCGGCTCGACGTGCTGGTGAACAATGCAGCGACCAATCCCTACTACGGCCACATCCTCGACACCGACCTCGGCGCGTACCAGAAGACCGTGGACGTGAACATCCGCGGCTATTTCTTCGCGTCGATCCTCGGCGGACGGCTGATGCGCAAGGGCGGCGGCGGTTCGATCATCAACGTGGCGTCAGTGAACGCCGTGCGCCCCGGTCCGCTGCAGGGCATCTACTCGATCACCAAGGGGGCGGTGCTCAACATGACCAAGGCGTTCGCCCGCGAGTGCGGGCCCGAGGGCATCCGCTGCAACGCCATCCTGCCGGGACTGATCCGCACGAAGTTCGCCGGTGCGCTGCTCAAGGACGAGGCGCAGCTCGCGCACTACGTTGGCAGCAACCCGCTGCGCCGCGTGGGCGAGCCGCAGGACATCGCGGGTGCCGCGGTGTACCTCGCGTCCGACGCTTCGTCCTACGTCACGGGTGAGTTGCTCGTCGTGGACGGCGGGTTCCTGGTCTAGCTATTTCGTCTGCTCGGTCTGCTTCGCCACGGCCTCGGCGCGGGCCTTCACGGCCTCGGGGTCGCCGAGATAGCGGCTCGCCAACGGCGTGAGCTTCGCGTCGAGCTCGTAGAGGAGCGGCACGCCCGTCGGGATGTTGAGCTCGACGATGGCCTCGTCGGACATGTGGTCGAGCATCTTCACGAGTGCGCGCAGGCTGTTGCCGTGCGCCGCCACCAGCACGTTGCGCCCCGCAACGAGTTCCGGGGCGATGCGCGCGTTCCAGAAGGGCAGCACGCGTGCCAGCGTGTCCTTGAGCGACTCCGACGAAGGCAGCTCCGCAGCCGGGACGCCGGCGTAACGGCGGTCGAAGCGTGGATGCTGCGGATGGGCGTTCTCGAGCGGCGGCGGCGGGATGTCGTAACTGCGCCGCCAGATCTTCACCTGCTCGGCGCCGTGCTTTGCGACCGTCTGTGCCTTGTCGAGCCCCTGCAGGGCGCCGTAGTGGCGCTCGTTGAGCCGCCAGCTGCGCTCCACCGGCAGCCACATCATGTCGAGCTCGTCGAGCGTGATCCACAGCGTGCGGATCGCGCGCTTCAGCACCGACGTGAAGGCGAGGTCGAAGGGGATGCCCTCGGCCTTGAGCAGGCGGCCCGCCTCCTTTGCTTCCACGAGGCCCTGGGCGGACAGGTCGACGTCGATCCAGCCGGTGAACAGGTTCTCGAGGTTCCAGATGCTCTGGCCGTGGCGCAGCAGTACCAGTTTGCCGGTGCTCATGATGGTCGCGCGTGAGGGTAGGGTGAGGTTCTTATAACAACCGGCCCGGGGCGGCGCCAGCCGTGTAAGTCGCGATGCTCAGGCCGCGCGGTGCCCGTCGATTCCCGCCTCGCAGCGCGTGCGCCGCAGCCGGACCGAGTCCTGCCAGCGGGCGCGGTTCGCCTCGGCACTGGCGCGCGCTGCCGGCGGGTGGCCGAGGTGCCATGCCACAGCGGCGAACAGCAGGGTCTGCCGGTGGATCCCCGCATTCTCCAGCCGGGCGCAGAGTTCCTTGTCCTCCGACCCCCAGCCGGTCATCGCCTCGTCGAAGCCATTGACGGCGACCAGGTCGTCGCGCCAGAACCCCTGGTTGCAGGCCTTGACGGCGACGACCGCGTTGGCGAGGCGGCGCACGGATCGGGCGAGCGCCGGCGAACGCAGTCCGTACGCGCGGCGCACGATGCCGAGCCCCGGTGAGAACAGGCCCGGCAGCCCCGACGCCCCATCGAGCATGCACCGTGTCGCCTGCGCGTCGAGGAGTATGCGTACGCCCTGGCTGAAATGGCCCGGGCGGGCCAGCGCCAGGTGATCGGCCAGGAAATCCGGGTGCACCACCATGTCGCCGTCCAGCAGCACGACGTACTCGCAGCGCGACCGGGCGATCGCGGCGTTGCGGATGCGGCCGGCACGGAATCCCGCATGCGCCTGCCATTCGTGGACGACCGGATAGGCGGCACACGCCGCGTGCTGCGCGACGACGCTGGCGGTTGCGGGGCCCGACCCGTCGTCCGCGACGATCAACTCGTCAGGTGGCCGCGACTGCGTCGCCACGGCGTCCAGGACGCGCCCCAGCGCGTCCGGACGCTCGTGTGTGGTGACGACGAGGCAGCAGCGGGTCACCGCTCGGCGACGGCGAGCCTGCGGAGCGCCTGCAATGCCACCGAAAGCGAAGCGAAATCGGCGACTGCGGGCTGTGCCCGGATGTCGTCGACCACGCCGCGCGCGTGAGCTGCCGCCGCCGCATGCTGCCCGCGCCACGCCTGCACCGCACGCGCGGGGTCGCGCTCACGCGTCTCGGCCAGCACGCGCTGCGTGAGCGAGCGGTGCGCGTCGTACAGCGCCTCACGCAGGCTGCCGCGCGCAACGGCCTGCCAGTGACCCTGGATGTCGAGTTCCTCGATGCGGCTGCGCAGCCAGTCGAGTCCGAACTCGCTGCCGACGCCGAAGTAGGCTCTCGCCGCGGCTGCAACCGACAAACGATGCGCCTGTGCGAGTTCGACGATGTCGGGCGCGCTCGCGAGGGCCGTGCATGCCGCCACCTCGCGGGCGAGTGCGGCCGGCACGCCGGCACCCGACAGGTGGGCGAAGTGCTGGTCGAACCCTTCGCGCTCGAGGCCTGCAAGCGCCTGCGGCAGCGCGCCGGCGAGTTCGCGGATGCCGGGCCGCAGCCGGCCCACCTGCGAATCGATGCCGAGCGCGCCGCGGTGGCGCTGGATGAGCCAGTAGGTCACCTGGCGGATGAGCGTCACCGTCTCGAGCGTCATCGCGTACTGCGTCGCGCTCGCCACCTTGTTGTCGAGCCGCTCGATCGCCGCCCACAGGTCGCGCACGTCGAACACCTCGCGTGCGATCGAGTAAGCGCGCGCCACCGTGGCCGCGTCGGCACCCGTGTCCTGCTGCGTGCGCGACACGAAGGTCGGGCCCATGCGGTTCACGATGCTGTTCGTGGTGGCGGTGACGATGATCTCGCGCCGCAGGCGGTGCTCGCCGAGCAGCTTCGCGTACGGCTTGCTCAAGCGGTCCGGGAAGTAGCGGTCGAGCTCGCGTCCGAGGTAGGGATCCTCGGGCACGTCGGAGGCGATCAGCTGGCTGTTGAGGGCGATCTTCGAGTAGCTCAGCAACATCGCGAGTTCCGGGCGAGCGAGGCCCTGGCCGGACCGGCGCCGCTCCTCGATCTCCTCCGCGCTCGGGAGGAACTCGAGCGCGCGGTCGAGCACGCCCTCGAGCTCGAGCGAGCGGATCAGGTGCGCGTGCTCGCCGAGGCGCTCGGCCGCCACCGACTGCATCAGGCTGATCGCCTGGC
>JAGVUU010000019.1:953-3333 GCA_019136105.1 Gammaproteobacteria bacterium | reverse complement strand
TCGGTGGTGGTGTCGTTGCCGTGGCGCACCAGCAGTTGGTCGAGCGGCACCTCGGCGGGAGCGGCCGGTGCATCGACAGCGGGGATTGTCGTGGTCGTCGGAACGGCCGCCGTCGTCGCCGGTTCGGTGGCTGGAGCCGCGCTCGCCGCGTCGGCCTTGGCCGCCGGCTCGATTGCTGTCGCATCGGGCCGCGTCCCGAAGTACATCCACGCGGCGACGCCCACGAGCGCAATCGCTGCAGCGACCGCGGCAGAGGTCGTCCACTTCAGCCACGGCGCCGGCACCGGCCGGCCATAGACCTCCGAGGCCGCCTGGCGGACCAGCGCCGCGCCGGCCCGGTGGTCTTCCTGGGTGAACGCGCCGAGCAGCGCGCGATCGCAGATCACGTTGATCACGCGCGGGATGCCGCCGCTCAGCCGGTGGATCTCGCGCAGCGCCGACGGCGTGAACACTTCCGCCGTGGCGCCGGCCACGCGCATGCGGTGCTTCACGTAGCCCGCGGTCTCATCGGCGGAGAGCGGATTGAGGTGGTAGCGGCCCGTGATGCGCTGCGCGAGCTGGCGCAGGTCGGGCTGGTCGAGCAGCGCACGCAGTTCGGGCTGGCCGATCAGGATGATCTGCAGCAGCTTGGTCGTGGCCGTCTCGAGGTTGGTGAGCAGCCGCACCTGCTCGAGCGTCTCGGTGCTCAGGTTCTGGGCCTCGTCCACGATCAGCACCACGCGGCGGCCGCGCGCGTGCGTGTCGAGCAGCTGGCGCCCGATCAGGTCCATCAGCGTCTTGGTGCTGCCGCGCCCGGACTCCGGCACGGGGATGTGCAGCTCCTCGCAGATCGTCAGCAGGAACTCGGCCGGCGTGACGCGCGGGTTCAGGATCAGCGCCACGTCGGCGTGGCCCGGCAGCTGCTCGAGCAGGCTGCGGATGACGGTGGTCTTGCCGGTGCCCACTTCGCCCGTGAGCTGGATGAAGCCGCCCGCCTCGTTGATGCCGTACATCAGGTGCGCGAGCGCCTCCGCGTGCCGCTCACTGAGGTACAGGTAGCGGGGGTCGGGCGTGATCGCGAACGGCTTTTCCTGGAGTCCGAAAAAGCTCGTGTACATGCGGGGTTAGGCCGTCTCCGGGGCAGCCGGGGTGGGTCGCCAATGATGCCTGCCCGGGCGGGGCGTGGCTAGCTCGGCCGGTTGGCGGCTAGCCCTCCCGCCTGCGGGGGAGGGCGCTGGCCGGCGCGAGCACCCCTTTGCCGAACCGCTCGCGGATCCGGTCGACCGCGGCATCGAGCTCTCGGTTGCGCACCGTCTGGGGCGCCGTGAACAGGTCGAGCTGCGTCGCCGGTGCCAGGTCGCTCACGCCGACGCCGAGCAGGCGCAGGGCCGCGCGTGGCTGGGTCGCGAGCCACGCGTCGAGCAGCTCGGTCGCGATGGACGTGATCACCCGCGTCTCCTGGCTAGGCGGCTCGAAGTGCCGCTGGCGGCTGTAGGTGGTGAAATCCTTGCGGCGGATCTTCACCGTGACGCAGGCCGCCGTGAGCTCGCGCGACCGCAGCCGTGCGCCCACTTGTCGGCCAGCCGCACGATCTCGGCGCGCAGCCGTGCATGGTCGGCGATGTCGGCGTCGAACGTTTCCTCGGCGCTGATCTGCTTCTCGTCCTGGTCCGGCACGACCGGCCGCGTGTCGATGCCCGCCGCGCGCTGCAACACCCGTTCCGTGTAGCGGCCGAAGATCGGACGCAGGCGTGCGGCACTGGCCTGGCGCAGGTCACCGAGCGTGTGGATGCCGAGCGCCTCGACTTTCGGCGCGGTCTTCGCGCCGAGGCCGAACAGCTTGCGGATCGGCAGCGGATCGAGCACCGCGTTGATCTCGTCCGGACGCACCACGACGAGACCGTCGGGCTTGCGCAGGTCGGAGGCGATCTTGGCGACGAGCTTGTTGGGCGCCACGCCCACCGAGGCCGTCAGCCCGGTGCGCTCGCGGATCCGCCGCTTGATCTCGTGCCCGACGCGCTCGCCGTCGCCGAGGACGTCCGTGCCCGCCGTGACGTCGAGGAATGCCTCGTCGAGCGACAACCCCTGCACCAGCGGCGTGAATTCGTGGAAGACCGCGAACACCTGCTTCGACACGTCGGCGTAGTGGCCGATGCGCGGCCGGACGCAGACCGCGTCGGGGCAGCGGCGCAACGCCTCGCGCATCGGCATCGCGGAGTGCACGCCGTAGCGGCGCACCTCGTAACTGGCTGCGGCCACCACGCCGCGGCCCCCGGTGCCGCCTACGATCACCGGCCGGCCGCGCAGCGAAGGGTCGTCGCGCTGCTCGACCGACGCGTAGAAGGCGTCCATGTCCACGTGCAGGATGGTGCGGGCGTCCACGGAGCCCAAGAATACCCGCG
>JAGVUU010000019.1:0-912 GCA_019136105.1 Gammaproteobacteria bacterium | reverse complement strand
CGAATGAGCCAAAATACGATTTTGCCGCGCCCGGGCGCGGCCCCGATCCACAGGAGTCACCCCATGAGCCACCACATCGAACTGCCCCCGCTGCCGTACGCCCAGGACGCGCTCGCGCCGGTGATCTCCGCCGAGACCCTGTCGTTCCACTACGGCAAGCACCACAAGGCCTACGTGGACAACCTGCTCAAGCTCGTGGCGGGCACGGAGCTCGCGGAGCAGCCGCTCGAGGCGGTCATCAAGGCCGTCGTCGGCAAGCCCGACAGGGTGGGCGTGTTCAACAACGCCGCGCAGATCTGGAACCACACGTTCTTCTGGAACAGCTTGAAGCCCAATGGCGGCGGCGCGCCGACCGGCGCCGTGGCGAAGGGCATCGACGCCGCCTTCGGCAGCTACGAGAACTTCAAGAAGGAGTTCGCCAACGCCGCGATGACGCAGTTCGGCAGCGGCTGGGCGTGGCTGGTGGCCGACAAGGGCCAGCTCAAGATCGTGAAGACCCCGAACGCCGACACGCCGCTCACCACGGGCCAGGCGGCGCTGCTCACGATCGACGTGTGGGAGCACGCCTACTATCTCGACTACCAGAACCGCCGCGCCGATTTCGTCGCCGCGGTGATCGACAAGCTGCTCAACTGGGACTTCGCGAACGCGAACCTCGCGCGCGCCGGCTGACCGCCGCGCCGTGGCCCGGCTGCACCGTGCTCACAGCGTGAGCGCGGTGTAGGCGAGCAGCCCGATGCCGGTGAAGACCATGCAGAAGAGGTACGCGATGCCGAGCAGCGCGTACTTCGGCACGGTCTTCCACCAGCTCTGCGCATAGACGCGGCGCATCGCCTTGAGCAGGTACACCGGCACGTAGAACACCAGCACCGAGCCCACGACCGCCTGGGCTGCAGCGAGGCCGTTCGCCAC
>JAGVUU010000328.1 GCA_019136105.1 Gammaproteobacteria bacterium | reverse complement strand
TCAGCGCCGGGTCGTCGCCGTAGAACTCCTTGATCTTGCGCGCGAGGATCTCGACGAACTGCGCCGACACCTCGCGGTGCACCAGCACGTGGTCGGGCGCGACGCAGGTCTGCCCGGCGTTGATGAACTTGCCCCACGCGATGCGCGAGGCGGCCACCTCGAGGTTGGCGCTCTTGTCGATCAGGCAAGGGCTCTTGCCGCCGAGCTCGAGCGTCACCGGAGTGAGGTGCTTCGCCGCCGCGGCCATCACGATCTTCGCGACCCGCTCATTGCCCGTGTAGAGCACGTGATCGAAGCGCTGCTCGAGCAGTTCGGTGGTCTCGGGGACGCCGCCCTCGACGACGGCGAACGCGTCCGTGTCGAGATAGCGCGGCAGGATGCTCGCGATCGCCGCGGAGGTGTGCACGGTGACCTCCGACGGCTTCATCACCGCGCAGTTGCCGGCCGCGATGGCACCGACCAGCGGCGCGGTGACCATGGACAACGGGTAATTCCACGGCGCGATGATCAGCACCACGCCCTTGGGCTCCGGCCGGATGTAGCTGTGGCCGGGCTGCGCCATGATCGGCGTGCGCACCCGCTTCGATTTCATCCACGAGGCGAGGTGCCTGCGCGCGTGCTTGACCTCCGACTGGACGAAGTTGATCTCCGTCATGGTCGACTCGAAGTGGCACTTGCCGAGGTCGAGCTGCAGGGCCTCCTGGAAGTCCTTCTCGTGCTCGCGCAGCATGCGGTCGATCTCGCCGAGCTGGGCGAGGCGCCACTCGATCGGCAGGGTCTTGCCGGTGGCGAAGGTCTGGCGCAGCCGGGCCAGCGTGTCGCTGATGGGGGACGTGCTCACGAGGGCCTCCAACCGGTCTGCGACCGGATCAATCGGTTAATTATGGCCGTAATGCCACCCATCTTGCACCGCGGCACCACACCCGTCCGTCGGGCGTATGATCCGGGCGCTGCCGCCTCCCCCGCAGGTCACCGTGCACATGGCCGAATCGATCCGCAACGTCTTCACGGGCCGCGTCCTGACGCTCAATCTCGAGCGGGTCCGCCTGCCGAACGGGCGCGTGGCCGAGCTCGAGATCGCCCATCACCCGGGAGGTGCAGCGGTGGTGGCCGTGGATGCCGACGGCCGGGTCTGCCTGCTCAGGCAATTCCGCCACGCAGCGCGCGGCTGGCTCACCGAGCTGCCGGCCGGCAAGCTCGACAGCGGTGAGCCCCCCCTCGAGTGCGCCCAACGTGAGCTCGCCGAGGAGGCCGGCGTGCTCGCGACGCACTGGGAGAAGCTCGGCGAGTTCTACAGTTCGCCCGGCGTGCTCAGCGAGGTGATCCACCTGTTCCTCGCGCGCGACCTCGCTGCAACGGAGGCCCGCCCAGAGGAACACGAGGTCCTCGAGGCACGCTGGATCCCGCTCGACGAGGCCGTGGAGCTCGCCGCGAGCGGCCGCATGCAGGACGCCAAGAGCGTGATCGGCCTCCTCTGGGCCCGCGCAAAGCTGCGCGGCGCCGCGTGACTGCAGTTCACCGCAGGCCAGCGGCCCGCAGAGCGTGATCGAGGTCACATTGCGGCGATCCCGCGGTCCAGTAAGATGACTCGCGCTCGTTAGCCTGCAACCTGGGAATCATCATCATGTCGGAGAAGCCGCACGCACCTGGGAGTGGAACGAGGACGAACCCGACCTGGTGGCCGACGACCCCATCGGCGATACCGCGCGGGTCCGCGCGCTGGTCGACCCGCGCCTGCAGGTCAAGGACGACGACGACCCGCGCAACCCGATCCAGGGCAACCCCAAGGGCCTGAAGACGGGCTACAACCCATACAACAGCGGCACCCTCGGCAAGCAGAGCTACAAGAAGAAGAAGAACCTGAAAGAGCTCTCCAGGTGGATCGAGCTGCGCAAGAAGATGGCGGCGAAGAAGAAGCCGGGCGAGTAATGACGCCCGCCGCGCCGCGCCACGACCCCCGTGCGGCAGCCTGGCATGCCGGCCGAGCCGATAGAACGCGCGTAGCTGCACAACCATCGCTTCGGGCCGCGTGGCGGTGCGCCTCCTCGTAGCGCGCTCGCGTGGTCGCCGGCCCTAGTCGAACAGGCGCACCAGTTCCGCGAGCGTGCGTACGGTCAGGGGTGGTGGCGAGGCTGCAGCCGGCCAGTCCTTGCCACGGCGATTGAGCCAGACCGGGGTGACGCCAGCCCGTCGCGCGCCTTCGACGTCCGCCACGGCATCGTCGCCGACGTGGACCACCTGCCCGGTGGCGAGACCGGCGCGCTGGAGCAGCAGCTCGAAAATGCGCGGGTCGGGCTTCAGCACGCCCGCCTCGCGCGCCGCGAGTGCATGCTCGAAGAAGCGCGCGAGCCCGATCGTCGCGAGATCCGCGTTGCCGTTGCTGATCGCGAACAGGCGGTACCGCAAGCTCAGCTGTTCGAGCGCCGGCAGCACGTCGTCGTACAGCGTCACCTCGTTGCGGGTGCGGTAGAAGACCTCGAACGCCTCCTGCGCCATCGACTCCGGATAGCCCGCGTCCCGCGCGTGGTGGCGCAGGGATTCGAGCCGCAGCCAGGTGAAGTCGTGGCGCATCGCCGGGTGCTCGAGCGCCATGCGCGCGCGCACGTCGCGCATCGAGTCGAGCGTGTGCCGCTCGAGCACGCGCGGGTACCGTTCGGCGAGGAAGGCGAGCATCGCGTGCTCGGCGCGCACGATCACCGGCCCCACTTCCCACAGGGTATCGTCGAGGTCGAAAATGATCGCCTGTACGCCGAGCATCACGGCGCGCAGTCTAGCGGAGCCGTCGCGCCGACGGCGGAGTACACGCGACGATGAAACTGTCCACGCGCTTCGCGCGACGCTTCGTCCGCCCCACCGGCTCGCTCGAGCTGATGGAGGACCTCGGCAGTGCCCGGCCCGGCACGCTGATGCTCGGCGGCGGCAACCCGGCGCGGATTCCGGCCGTCGAGGCGGTGTACGCGAGGCGGCTCGCCGAGATCGCGGCCGATCCCGCGCAGTTGGGGCGCTTCGCCGCGTCCTACTCGGCGCCCGGTGGCGACCTCGGTTTCCGTGCGGCGGTTGCCGCTGCGCTCGCCGAACGCTACGGCTGGCCGCTGACCGCGAACAACATCGCTCTCACGAGCGGCAGCCAGTCGGCGTTCTTCACGCTCTTCAACCTGCTCGCCGGCGACGGCGCCGACGGGCAACGGCGGCGCATCCTGCTGCCGCT
>JAGVUU010000203.1 GCA_019136105.1 Gammaproteobacteria bacterium | reverse complement strand
CGGCCAGCGGTTCTTCCTCACGCTGGCGTCGGTGCTCGCGACCACGCTGATGTCGATCGACCTCATGATCGCGAGCGTGGCCCTGCCGCAGATGCAGGGCTCGCTTGCGGCGACTTCCGACCAGATCTCCTGGGTGCTCACCAGCTACGTGATCGCACTGGCCGTGACGACGCCGGTCGTGGGTCCCGTCGCAGCGCGTATCGGGCGCCGCCCGGCGTTCCTGGTGGCGGTGCTCGGCTTCACGGCGGCCTCGGTGCTCTGCGGCCTCGCATGGTCGCTCGAGTCCGCGGTCGTGTTTCGACTGCTGCAGGGCGTGTTCGCGGCAGCCTTGGTGCCCATCGCGCAGGCCGTGCTGCTCGACGCCTATCCGCCGTCGCGCCAGGGCGAGGCGATGGCGTACTGGAGCACCGGCGTGATGGTCGGACCGATCGTCGGCCCCGCCCTGGGCGGCTGGCTCACCGACGCGCTGTCGTGGCGCTGGATCTTCTTCATCAACCTGCCCGTCGGCATCGTGACGCTGGCCCTCATCGCCGCATTCATGAGTTCCCGCCGGCCGGATGAGGCTCGCCCGCTCGATGCCTTCGGCTTCGCCCTGCTCGCACTGTCGCTCGGCAGCCTGCAGTTCATCCTCGACCGCGGCGAGCACCTCGACTGGTTCGACTCGCCGCTGATCGTCGTCCTGGCGCTGCTGGTGCTGGGCGGCGCGTGGATGTACCTCGTGCACAGCCGTTACACGGCGCACCCGTTCATCCCGCGCGAGTTGTTCCAGGACCGCAACTTCGTCGCCTGCCTGGTCGTAACCACCGTCACGAGCGGCGTGTTCATGGCGAACATCTCGGTGTTCGCGCCGATGCTGCAGAACGTCCTCGGCTACCCCGCGAGCGAGGCCGGCCTGATGGTCGCGCCGCGCGGGCTCGGCGTGATCGTGGGCGTGGCGCTCGCCAACCAGCTGCGGCGCTGGCTGTCGGATCGTGTCGTCATCGCGACCGGGCTCACGGGAGCCGCAGCCGCGATCTGGTGGATGACGACCTTCTCGCTCGAGGTGGACCGCGACCACGTGCTCGCGGTCGGCGTCACGCAGGGATTCTTCTACGGGATCATGTTCGTGCCGCTCACCACGGCGACGTTCGCCACCCTCGCACAGCACCTGCGCACCGACGGCGCCGCACTCATCCAGCTGCTGCGGCAATTGGCCGGCGGCATCGGCATCGCGCTGTGCTTCAACGGCCTCGCGCGCTGGGGCCATGGCTACGCGCAGGACCTTGCCGGGCGCATCAACGTGGACGCCGATGCGTGGTGGTCGATCATCGGTAGCCGGAGCCCGGAAGCCACCGCCCTGTTGAAAGGAGAGATCGCCCGTCAGGCGGGAATGCTGGCGTTCCTCGAGGTCACGCGCTGGCTATCGCTGTTGCTGTTCGCGACCGTGCCGCTGGTGCTGCTGATGCGGCGCAGCCGCCCGGACTTTGACAAGAATTTTGATACGGAAGCCGCCAGAGGCGATATCGGGCCGGCGTGATTAAGAACTTTTCCTGAATTCCCGACTGGCGCTGGCCTGATGCTCACCGTTCCCGGTAACCGAGCACCACCAGCACGCAGCTGCCGTCCGCGATCACGTTGATCCCGGCAGCCTCGCAATCCGCCACCGCCTTGTCGCTCTCCGCGCCGGGCTGCATCCAGACGTGCTTGATGCCGCGCCGGATGGCCTGTTCCACGACGCGCTCCGTGACTGGCGGGGGCGTGATGACCGAGAGGCTCTGCACGTCGTCCGGCAGGTCCAGCACGCTGGCCACGCAGGCCGCGCCCTCCACCTCGCGTTCGTTCGGGTTCACCGGGATCGCCCGGCGCCCGTTCTGCTGGTAGCAGCGCAGCACCTTGTTGCCGTACTTGTGGCGATGGGGCGAGGCGCCGACGACACCGTAGGCCGGTGACTCGAGGAATCGGGCGATCGGGTCGTGCGGGTGGGTCATGGCTCCTCCTGTGGCCGCGAGCCTGCCACGCCCGATGCGGCACCGGAAGCCGTCCGCCCGTTCGTTATACTGCGCCGCCTCAACCAGAAGCGACGACCGGCGGTTACCCGATGGCCAAGACGGTGGCGAAGCCCCCGCGCACGTTCCAGGACCTGATCCTGACCCTGCAGCGGTACTGGGCCGAACGCGGCTGCGTGATCATCCAGCCTTACGACATGGAAATGGGGGCCGGCACGTTCCACACCGCCACCTTCCTGCGCGCGCTGGGGCCGGAGCCATGGAGCGCCGCCTACGTGCAGCCTTCGCGCCGCCCGACCGACGGCCGCTACGGCGACAACCCGTTCCGCCTGCAGCACTACTACCAGTACCAGGTGGTCATCAAGCCGTCGCCGCACGACATCATCGACCTGTACCTCGGCTCGCTGCGCGCCGTGGGCATCGACCCGACCGTGCACGACATCCGCCTCGTCGAGGACAACTGGGAGTCGCCGACGCTCGGCGCCTGGGGCCTCGGCTGGGAGATCTGGCTGAACGGCATGGAGGTCACGCAGTTCACCTACTTCCAGCAGGTGGGCGGCCTCGACTGCCGGCCCGTGATGGGCGAGATCACCTACGGCCTCGAGCGCCTCGCCATGTACCTGCAGGGCGTCGAGAGCGTGTTCGACCTGGTGTGGACCGACGGCCCGCTCGGCCGCGTCACCTACGGCGACGTCTATCACCAGAACGAGGTCGAGCAGTCGAAGTACAACTTCGAGTACGCCGACATCGACGAGCTGTTCCGCCAGTTCGATGCCTTCGAGAAGGAATGCCAGCGGCTGCTCGAAGCGAAGCTGCCGCTGCCGGCTTACGAGCGCATGCTCAAGACCTCGCACACGTTCAACCTGCTCGACGCCCGCAAGGCGATCTCCGTCACCGAGCGCCAGCGCTACATCCTGCGCGTGCGGACGCTCGCGCGCGGCGTCGCCGAGGCCTACTACGCGAGCCGCGAGGCGCTCGGCTTCCCGATGCTGGAAAAACCGGGGACATTCTCCGATTTATCCGCGAATAAATCGGAGAATGTCCCCGATTTTTCCAAGGTGGTGTCATGAGCGCCACCAGCCGTGATTTCCTGGTCGAGATCGGCACCGAGGAACTGCCGCCGAAGTCGCTGCTCGCGCTCGCCACGGCGTTCGCCGACGGCATCGCCAAGGGGCTCACCGAGGCCGGCCTGTCGCACAAGGCGGTCGAGAAATTCGCCACGCCGCGCCGCCTGACCGTGCGGGTGCGCAAGCTCGTCGAGCGGCAGCCCGATCGCGCCATCGAGCGCCGCGGCCCGCCGCTCAAGGCTGCGTTCGACGCCCAAGGCGCGCCCACGCAAGCGGCGCTCGCGTTCGCGAAGAGCTGCGGCGTCGAGGTGAGTGCGCTCGAGCGGCTCGAGACGCCCAAGGGCGCCTGGCTGGTGCACCGCGGCACCGAAGCGGGCGCCAGCACCATGAGTTTGCTGCCCGGCATCGTGCAGGCGTCGCTCGATGCCCTGCCGATCGCACGTCGCATGCGCTGGGGCGCGGGCGAAGCGCAGTTCGTGCGTCCAGTGCACTGGGTGCTGATGCTGTTCGGCCGCGAAGTCGTGCCGTGCTCGATCCTCGACGTGCCGTCGGGTGACCTCACCTACGGGCACCGCTTCATGGCGCCGAAGCCGATCCGCGTCGGGTCGCCCGCCGCCTACGTGACCACGCTGCACAAGCGCGGCCGCGTGCTGGCCGACATCCACGAGCGCCGCGAGACGATCCGGCAGGGCGTGATCACTGCGGCCAGCCACCTCGGCGGCAACGCGGTGATCTCCGAGGATCTCCTCGATGAAGTGACCGCGCTGGTCGAGTGGCCCGTGCCGCTGGCCGGGCGCTTCGACGAGCGCTTCCTCGAGCTGCCGGCCGAGGTGCCGATCGCCACGATGCAGGACCACCAGCGTTACTTCCCGGTGCGCGACGCACAGGGCGGCCTGATGCCCTGGTTCGTGACGGTGGCCAACCTCGAGAGCAGCGACCCGGCGCAGATCGTCGCCGGCAACGAGCGCGTGGTTCGCCCGCGCCTGTCGGACGCGGCGTTCTTCTATACCACCGACCGCCAGCAGCGGCTCGATGCCCGCCTCGACGGGTTGCGCCGCGTGACCTTCCAGACGCAGCTCGGCTCGCTGCACGACAAGACCGAGCGCGTGCGTGCCCTCGCCCAGGCGGTCGCCGCGGCCATCGGAGGCGACACGCGCCTTGCCGACCGCGCTGCGGAGCTCGCCAAGTGCGACCTCATCACCTCGATGGTGGGGGAGTTCCCCGAGCTGCAGGGCCTGATGGGCCGCTACTACGCGCTCAACGACGGCGAGCACGCCGAGGTCTGCGAAGCCCTGCGCGAGCAATACCTGCCGCGCTTCGCCGGGGACGAGCTGCCCGCGACGAAGACCGGCATGGCCGTGGCGATCGCCGACAAGCTCGACACCATCGCCGGCATCTACGCGACGGGCCAGAAGCCCACCGGCACGCGCGATCCGTTCGGCTTGCGGCGCGCCGCCCTCGGCCTGCTGCGCACCTCGATCGAGCGGAGGCTCGACCTCGACCTGCAGGTGCTGATCGCGCAGGCGCTCGCCGCGCTGCCGTTCGCGGCTCCCGGGAACAGCGCCCGCGACGTGTACGACTACGTCATCGAGCGCTTGCGCGCCTATTACGTGGAGGGCGACGCCGGCTTCACCGTGACGACGGAGATGTTCGACGCCGTGCTCGCCACGCGCCCGGCCTCGCCGCTCGACTTCGATGCGCGCCTGCGGGCGCTGGTCGAATTCCTGCGGCTGCCCGAGGCACAGGCGCTGGCCGCGGCCAACAAGCGCATCGCCAACATCCTGCGCAAGGCGACCGAGCCCGTGGGCGAGCACGTGGATGCCGATCGCCTCGTGGACCCGGCCGAGCAGATCCTCGGCGAGCAGGTCGAGGCGATCGCCCGCCAGGTCGAGCCGAAGTTCGCGGCGCGGGATTACACCGAGGCGCTGAAGTCGCTTGCGGTGCTGCGGAACGCCGTGGACGCGTTCTTCGACTCCGTGATGGTGATGGCCGACGACGACGCGCTGCGCGCCAACCGTCTTGCGCTGCTGAAGCGCATGCAGGGCCTCTTCATGCACGCGGCCGACCTGTCGCGACTGCCGGGATAGAACGCACGCATGCTGCAGTGGGTTCGCTCGCTGGTCTACACCGTGCTGCTGTTCGCCTGCACGATGGCGTTCGGCGTGGTCGTGCTGATCTCGGCGCTGCTGCCGCTCAGCATCGAGCAGCGCTACGTCATCCCGCGCAACTGGGGCCTGTTCCACACCTGGCTTGCCAGGGTGGTCTGCGGCCTCGACTACAAGGTCGAAGGGCAGGAGAACCTGCCGTCGGTGCCGTTCGTGTCGCTGTGGAAGCACTCGTCCACCTGGGACACGCTCGCCCAGATGTTCGTCGTGCCCACGGCTTCGTGGCTGCTCAAGCGCGAGGTGATCTGGATCCCGGTGGTCGGCTGGGCGGTGAGCACCTACAAGCCGATCGCCATCAATCGCAGCGCGGGCGGGTCGGCCGTGAACCAGGTGGTGCGGCAGGGCAAGGAGCGCCTTGCGGCCGGCATGGGCGTGATCGTGTACCCGGAAGGCACGCGCGTGCTGCCGGGGCAGACCCGCAAGTACGGCATCAGCGGCGCGCTGCTCGCCAAGGAAGCCGGCGCACCCGTCGTGCCGATCGCGCACAACTCGGGCTACCTGTGGCCGCGACGCAGCCCGCTCAAGAAGAAAGGCACGATCTACGTCGTGATCGGGCCGCCGATCGACCCCACCGGCCTCGACGCACGCGAAATCAACGCGCGCGCGCAGGAGTGGATCGAGACGACGATCGCCGAGATCATCAAGCGCCCGGGTGGCAATCCTTCGGGAATCTGAGGACGCTCAGCCGGCGGCGGTCGGTCCCCGGGCTTGCCACGCAGCGAGCAGTTCCGCCTCGCGCTCCGGCGACAGGCCCGCCTTCAGCTTCTGGCGCTCCGCTTCTGGCCGCTGCAAGTGCCAGCGCATCGTAGCCGTCACGGTATCGGCCATCGGCCGGATCGTCATGCCCGCCTTCAAGGCGCGGTCGGCACTGACGAGCGCAAACCCGGCCTCCTCGCCCACCGACGGCGCCCACACCGGCATGTCGGACCACGGGGCGACCTTCTGCTCCGCGAGGAAATCAGTGGGGATCCAAACCGCCTCAGGTGCAACCGCAGGCTTGGCGATCTCTCGTGCCGCCACAATCGACTCGTTGACCACGTCGCCGATCGAGAAGCGGCCCGGCGGCGAGAGTGCGTTGAACACGCCAGCCGTGCCGCGCTCGACCGCTTGGATCGTGAACTCGGCCAGGTCGCGTACGTCGATCACCTGCACGGGGTCCTTCGGCGAGTTCGGCGCAGCCATCAGGCCGCCCCGAGCCGCGCGCGCCGGCCAGTAGGTGAAGCGATCGGTATTGTCGTCGGGACCCACGATCAGGCCCGGGCGGATCACGGTCGTGCGTTCCGCCCCATAGACCGCGGTGGCCGCCGACTCGCACAGCGCCTTGAGCGGTCCGTAGGTGGCGCCGTCCACTTTCTCGACGGTCTCGTCCTCGAGCTTGCCGACCGGCGAGCTCTCGTCGTTGGCAACGGCGAAGCTCGCGTACACCGACACCGTCGAGATGAACACATAGTGCGGCACCTGCGGCCGCAGCAGTTCGGCACTCAGCCGCACGTGGCGTGGCACGTAACCCGACGTGTCGATCACGGCGTCCCACGACCGGCCCTTCAACCCATCGAGCTGGCCGTTCCGATCGCCCTGGATGCGCTCCACCTGCGGCAGCACGCCGGGGTTCGTTCGGCCGCGGTTGAAGAACGTGACGGTGTGTCCGCGCGCGAGTGCGTATTCGGCGAGGTGCGGCCCGAGGAAGCGCGTCCCGCCCAGGACCAGGATCTTCAGCTTCGGCTGTGCGGTTGCCGGCCGCCATGGGGCAAGCGATGCGGCTGCCAGTCCGAGGCTCGACAGGACGAAATCACGACGTTGCATTCGGGTGCCCTCAATTCTGGTCGAACATGGACTGGACGTGCTGCGGATCGCTCGTCCGGGTGAGCGCCAGCGCAAGCAGCGCCCGCGACTTGGCCGCGTTGAGATCGCCCGCCGCGACGAAGCCCAGGCCGTCGTCGTCGAGTTCTGCATTGCGCAGCACCATCGCCGACACGACGCGCGAACTGCGCACGACGACCGTGCCGTGCTGCGCCGCGCGAGCCAGCCGCTCGATCGCGCGCGCGCTCATGTTGCCCGCGCCGACGCCCGCGACCACGATGCCGCGCGCGCCGCCGGCAATCGCTGCGTCGATCAGGTCGATGCTCATGTTGGCGTGCGCATGGAGGATGTCCACTCGCGGCAGCGACTCGAGCCCGCCGACGTCGAATCGCGGCGGGCCCCCGATCGGGTGCGGCTCGCGCTCGAACCATTCGACGCGACCCGCGCTCGTGATACCCGCAAGCCCGCGGCTCATGCTGCTGAACGCGCTCGGGTTGCTCGTGCCAGTCTTGACGGCGTTGCGGGCGTGGTGGATCTCGTCGTTCAGCACGATCAGCGTGCCGCGGCGGCACGCGCGGGGATCGGCCGCCACGGCGACGCCGTTGTAGATGTTGGCCGGCCCGTCGGCGCTGATGGCGGTGGCCGGACGCATCGAGCCCACCATCACGACCGGCTTGTCGCTGGCAGTGACGAGGCTCAGGAAGTAACCGGTCTCCTCGAGCGTGTCCGTGCCGTGGGTGATGAGCGCGGCGTCGGTTGCCGGGGACGCCAGCACCTCGTTGACGCGCCGCGCGAGCTGGAGCCAGATGCCGTCGTCCATGTCCTGGCTGCCGATGTTCACCACCTGCTCGCCCGACAAGGTGGCGAGCCGGTCGAGTCCGGGCACGGCGTTCAGCAGCCAGTCGATGCCGAACTGCGCCGCCGTGTAACCGTAGTGGCCGGGGTCGGGCTGTGCGCCGGCGATGGTGCCGCCGGTGCCGAGGACGTGAACGCGTCGTTTCATGGTCGTGGCCACAGCACCCACATGCGCAGCGGCTGCTTCATGCGCCCGGCCTGCTCGGCCGCATCGCTGCCCCAGCCCCAGAAATAATCGGCCCGCACCGCGCCCACGATGGCGCTGCCCGTGTCCTGGGCGAGAACCAGCTTGCGCAGCGGCGTACTCCCCAGCGGCTCCGTGGTGTCGATCCAGACGGGCGTGCCGTAGGGAACGCTCCGCGGATCCACGGCGATCGATCGGCCCGGCGTCAGCGGCA
>JAGVUU010000302.1 GCA_019136105.1 Gammaproteobacteria bacterium | reverse complement strand
TCATCTACTGGTTTCCCGATGTGACCGCGGACTCTCAAATTCTCTGACTGGAGCGTCGAAATGACCGAACGTTGCGTGGCAGCCGGCGCGATCATTTGAACAAGCGCTGCCGGTAATACCTCAGCTCATCGATCGACTCCCGGATGTCGTCGAGCGCGAGGTGCTTCGAAGCCTTCTGCAGCCCGGCGAGGACGTCGGGCGCCCAGCGCCGCGCGAGTTCCTTCAGCGTGCTGACGTCGAGGTTCCGGTAATGGAAGAACTTCTCCAGGGCCGGCATCTCGCGGGCGAGGAACCGCCGGTCCTGGCAGATACTGTTGCCACACATCGGCGACGCTGCGGGCGCGGCGTGCTGCTGGAGGAACTCGAGCGTCTGTACCTCCGCGTCGATGGCGCTGAAGGGGCTGCGCCGCACGCGGTCCAACAGGCCCGACTCGCCGTGCGTCCGCCGGTTCCAGTCGTCCATGCGCGCCAGCACCGGCTCGGGCTGGTGGATTGCGATGACCGGCCCTTCGGCAACCACGTTCAACTGGGCATCGGTGACGATCGTCGCGATCTCGATGACGTGGTCGAGGTCGGGGTTCAGACCCGTCATCTCGAGGTCGATCCAGACAAGGTTGTCGAGCTTGGCCGTCATGCACACGGGCTGGAATGAGAATTGTCGGGCATTCTAGCAAAGGCTAAGCTCTGCCCCGCCCCGAATACACCCATGCATTCGCTTACAATCGCCTTCCTCGTCGCGCTCCTGGCTCATCTCGCCGTGCAGACTTGGCTCGCACGGCGGCAGATTGCACATGTGATGGCGCATCGCGGCAGCGTTCCCGCGGGGTTCGAGTCGGCCGTGAGTGCCGCGGAGCATGCCAAGGCGGCCGATTACGCGGGCGCCCGGCAGCGGGTGGGCGTGATCGAGACGCTCTACGATGCCGTCATCGTGCTGGCGCTCACGCTGGGAGGCGGCATCGCGCTCCTCGGCGAATGGGTGGCCAGCTTTACCCAACCGGGCGTTTTCGCGGGCACCGTGCACCTGCTCGCGGTGTTCGCGGTCATGACCCTCGCCGGCCTGCCATTCACCCTATACCGGACGTTCGTGCTCGAGCAGCGCTTCGGGTTCAACCGCATGGGCCCCGGCACGTTCCTCGCGGATCAACTGAAGGCTTGGGCGCTCGGGCTGCTGCTCGGCGGTGCGGTCGCCGCCGCCGTCCTTTGGATCATGGCGTCGGCCGGCACCGCGTGGTGGGTCGTCGGCTGGGCCGCCTGGCTCGCCTTCAGCCTGCTCGTGACGTGGGCATGGCCGCGGGTGATCGCACCGCTGTTCAACAAGTTCTCACCGCTCGAAGACCACGCCCTGCGCCAGCGCATCGACGCCCTGCTCGCGCGCTGCGACTTCCATGCGAAGGCCATCTACGTGATGGACGGTTCGCGGCGGTCGGCGCACGGCAACGCCTACTTCACGGGCCTCGGTCGCGAGAAGCGGATCGTGTTCTTCGACACCCTGCTTTCGAGCCTGGGCCCGGCCCAGATCGAGTCGGTGCTCGCGCACGAGCTTGCACACTTCAAGCTGCGGCACATCCCGCAGCGCCTGCTGGTCGGGGCCGCGCTCAGTTTCGCCGGGTTTGCGCTGCTCGGCTGGCTGTCGCGGCAGGAGTGGTTCTACACGGCGTTGGGCGTACCGGTCGCCAGTGACGCCGCGGCGCTGCTGCTGTTCATGCTGGTGCTGCCTGCATTCACCTGGGTCGTGTCGCCGCTGCTCGCAGCGTGGTCACGCCGGCACGAATACGAAGCCGATGCGTTCGCTGCGAAGCACGCCGATGCGCGCGCCTTGGCGGAGGCGCTCGTCACGCTCTACAAGGACAACGCGACGACGCTCACGCCGGACCCCTTGTACTCGGCGTTCCACGATTCCCACCCACCCCCGGCGGCCCGCATCGAACGCCTGCGCGCGAAATTCACGCCGGCCGCCGTCACGCCGTGACCGACCGCGAGGACACCGGCTGCGTCATCGAGTCCTACGGGCGCCGCGTCGTCGTGGAACGCACCGGTGGTGAACGCGTTCCCTGCAAGTTGAAGCGCAAGAACCTCGATCTCGTTGCCGGCGACGAGGTCAGCCTCCAGTTCGCGCCTGGTGACGACGAGTGGACCGTCACCGAACGCCTGCCGCGTCGCAACGTCCTCTGCCGATCCGACAGCCGCGGGCGCAGCGAATCGCTGGCGGCCAACCTCGACCAGCTCGGCGTGGTCGTGGCGCCGCGCCCCGCCTGCGACCCATTCGTGGTCGATCGCTATATCGCCGGCGCGCGCTATGCCGGCATCGATGCCTTGCTAATCGTCAACAAACTGGACCTGCCTGCCGACGCCGGCGACTTGTCCTTTGTCGAACCGTTCCGCGCGCTCGGAATGCCGGTGGTACCCGTCTCCGCGCACTCGGGAGCGGGCTTGCAGGCCCTCATCGACCGCCTCACGGGCCGCCGCAGCCTGCTGGCGGGCCAGTCGGGCGTCGGCAAGTCTTCTTTGCTCAACGCTCTTGCCGGCGAGGCCGTGCGGGCGACCGGAGGGCTCTCCCAAGGTTCGGGCGAGGGGCGCCACACCACGGTCTCCTCGGCCATCCTCCGAACGCCCTGGGGCGAGATCGCCGATTCACCGGGCGTGCGGGATTACGCGCCGCCCGTGGTCGCGCTCAAGGACGTCCAGCTCGGGTTCGACGAGATCGCCAGCCGGGCGCACGAATGCCGGTTCCTCGATTGCCTGCACCTGCGGGAGCCGCAGTGCGCAGTGCAGGCGGCGGTCGAATCGGGCGCGATCGACCCCCGGCGGTACGAAAGTTACCGCCGCCTCTTGAACCTCACGCGCCAGCTCGACGAGAAGCGCGGCTGGAGCGGCTAGGCCACCCAGGGGCTCTTCCTGGCCCGGTTTGACAGGCTCTGGCTGCCTCCCCTACGGTTCGGGATTGCCCGACCGGCGCGCCGCCACGAGGCCCCACGATGTCGCAGCAGACCCAAGACGAAGTTCTCGCCTACCGCGCGCTCGCCCTGCAGGTGGCCTGCAGCGCGGTGAACGGGTGCCCCGATCGGGCCACCGCCCGTGCCCGCATGGCCGAGTCCATCGAACGCATCGGACGCCACGTCCGGGCGGCCAAGGGCTTCCTGGGCCAGGACGTTCGGCTGGTGGTGCTGCCCGAGTACTTCCTGACCGGCTACCCGCTGGCCGAGTCGATCCCGGAATGGGCCGACAAGGCTGCGCTCGCAACGGAAGGCCCCGAGTACGAGGCCCTCGGCCGCATCGCGAGCGACAACGACGTGTTCCTCGCGGGCAATGCCTACGAAACCGACGCAGCCTTCCCCGGGATCTATTTCCAGGCGAGTTTCGTGATCGATCCCGCGGGCCGGACGGTGTTGCGTTACCGGCGTCTCGTGTCGATGTTCGCGCCGACGCCGCACGACGTCTGGGACCGCTACCTCGACCTGTACGGGCTCGACGGCGTCTTCCCCGTGGCCCGCACCTCCATCGGCCGCCTGGCGGCCATCGCGTCCGAGGAGATCCTCTACCCCGAAATCGCGCGTGCGCTGGCGCTGCGCGGGGCCGAGGTGTTCGTCCACTCGACCAGCGAAGTGGGTAGCACCCGTCTCACTCCCAAGGACATCGCCAAGCGCGCCCGTGCGATCGAGAACCTCGCCTACGTGGTATCCGCCAACACCGGCGGGTTCCTGGAGTCGGACCTCCCTTCCGGTTCGACCGATGGCATGTCCAAGGTCGTGGACTACCTGGGCGAGGTGCGCATCGAGGCCGGGTTCGGGGAGAGCGCGGTGGCGTGCGCCGAGATCGACCTGGCCGCCCTGCGCCGCTACCGGCGGCGGCCCGGCATGGGCAACCTGCTCGCCCGGCAGCGGCTCGAGCTGTTCGCCCCAGTTTACGGCGGTACCCCGGTCCACCCGGCCAACACCCTGCTCGACGCCGCGGGCAAGCTGATCACGCCCCAGCGAGCCCAGTTTGCCGCCACCCAGCGGGAAGTCATCGAGCGGCTCACCCGCCTCGGGCTGGTATGATGCTGCAATGCAAGATCCTGTTTCGAACGACTAGCTAGAGGAGTCAGGCGCGTGCGCAGAATCATGGTTGGCGTGAAACGCGTGGTGGACTACAACGTCCGCGTCCGGGTGAAGCCCGACAACACGGGCGTGATCACGGAAGGGGTGAAGATGAGCCTGAACCCCTTCGACGAGATCGCGCTGGAAGAGGCGTTGCGGATCAAGGAAAAGGGCCTCGCCGACGAGGTGCTGGCCGTGAGCATCGGCGTGGCCGACACGCAGCAGCAGCTGCGCACCGCGCTCGCGATGGGCGCCGACCGCGCGATCCTCGTGCAGACCGACGCCGTGGTGCCGCCGCTGTCGGTCGCGAAGATCTTCCGCCAGCTGATCGACAAGGAGCAGCCGTTCCTCGTGCTGCTCGGCAAGCAGGCCATCGACGACGACAACGGCCAGACGGCGCAGATGCTCGCCGCCCTGTGGGACCGCCCGCAGGCCGTCTCCTGCTCGAAGATCGAAATCGGCGACGGCAAGGCCACCGTCACGCGCGAAGTGGACGCGGGCCTCGAAGTGAACGAGGTCGACCTGCCTGCGGTGATGAGCGTGGACTTGCGCCTCAACGAGCCGCGCTACGTGAAGCTGCCCGACATCATGAAGGCGAAGAAGAAGCCCCTCGACACGATGTCGCTGGGCGACTTCGGCATCGGCGACGCGCCTGCGTTCAAGACCGTGCGCGTGGATCCGCCGCCGACCCGCTCGAAGGGCATCATGGTGAAGGACGTCGCTGAACTCGTCGACGCGCTCAAGAAGAAGGGGTTGGTGTAATGAGCAAGATCCTCGTCATTGCAGAACACGACGGCGCCAGGCTCAACCCGAGCACGTCGAAGTGCGTCACCTGCGCGTCGAAGATCGGCGGCAGCTCGATTGACGTGCTGGTCCTCGCCGCGGACGGTTCCGCCGTCGCCGCGCAGGCTGCAGCGCTCGCCGGCGTCGGCAAGGTGCTGGTCGCAGAGAATGCGGCCAACGTCGAGCCGCTGGCCGCAGTGCTGGCGCCGCAGGTGGCGAAGCTCGCCGCCGGTTACACGCACGTCTTCGGTCCCTCGACCACCTTCGGCAAGGACATGATGCCGCGCGTCGCCGCGCTGCTCGGCGTCGGCCAGGTGACCGACATCATGGCCGTCGACGGCGCGCACACGTTCAAGCGCCCCGTCTACGCGGGCAACGCCGTACTCACGCTCGAGGTGCCGGCCGACGCGATCGTCGTCGCCACGGTGCGCGTCGCTTCGTTCGAGGCGGCGGCGCAGGGCGGCAGCGCTGCGATCGAGAAGGTGGACGCGGGTGTCGCCCTGCCCTCGCACACTCGCTTCGTCTCGCGCTCGGGTGCCACGTCGGGCCGCCCGGACCTCCAGACCGCTGCTCGCGTCGTCGCCGGCGGGCGGGCGCTCGGCAGCGCCGACGGCTTCAAGATCATCTACAGCCTCGCCGACAAGATGGGCGCGGCCGTGGGTGCGTCGCGTGCCGCGGTGGATGCGGGCTACGTGCCGAACGACCTGCAGATCGGGCAGACCGGCAAGATCATCGCGCCGGAGCTCTACATCGGCATCGGCATCTCGGGTGCCATCCAGCACATGACGGGCATCAAGGACGCGCGCACCATCGTCGCGATCAACAAGGACGGTGAGGCGCCGATCTTCGAGGCCGCGGACATCGGCCTGGTGGGCGACTTGTTCACCATCGTGCCCGAACTCGAGAAGCAACTGGGCGGATGACGGCGATCCTCAAGGGGTTCGTCGGCGTCCCCCACGGCCAGGTCCACTTCCGCTACGGCGGCCGTGGACCGGCCGTGGTGATGCTGCACGACTCCCCGCGATCCTCCGTTCTCCACGCCTCCAACATCGAGTGGCTGGGCGAGCACTTCACGGTGATCGCCCTCGACACGCCGGGCTACGGCAACTCCACGCCCCTGCCGCAGGCGCAGCCGGAGATTGCCGATTTCGCCGCAGCCCTGGAGACCACTCTCACGGCGCTCGGCATCGAGCGCTGCGTGCTGTACGGATTCCACACCGGCTCCAAGATCGCGCTGCAGTTCGCGGCGGATCACCCCGAACGCGCGGCGCTCACGATCCTCGACGGGCTCGCACTGCCGCCGCAGCCAGCCTCGCCGGACTACCTGCGGCAGTACCTGATGCCCTTCGAGCCCGTAGCCGACGGCAGCCACCTCGTGAGGCAGTGGAGCAAGATGCTCGACTTCCACCGCTGGTTCCCCTGGTTCGCGAAGTCGGCCGCGACGCGCATGGCGCTTGATCTGCCCGACGACCTCGACCTGCACGAGTACGCGACCGACATGTTCATGGCCGGCCGCCACTGGACGGGCGCCTACGCCGCCGCGCTGCGGCACCTCGCGGCGCCGAACATCCCGCGGTTGCGCTCTCGCACCGTCTTCATGAGCCGCGAGGACGACGTGCTGTACGGCTTCCTCGATGCCCTGCCGCAGCCCTTGCCACCGTACTGCAGCGTCGAGCGGATCCCACCGCAGACGTCCGCATGGCGCACGCGCCTGCTCGAGCTGCTGCGGCAAGCCGAGCTGCCGCGCGCGCAGTGGCAGCCACCGCGAGCCTCTGCGGCACCGGCTTCCCGGGACGAACGCCAGACCTACGTGGACCTGGTGCACGGCCAGATCCGCGTCCGGCTGCGCGGCATCGGCGGTGTACCGCTCCTCATGCTGCACGATGCTCCGGGCGGGTCCTGCTCGCTGCATCCGCTCGCCGCGGCGCTCAGCCGGGATCGGCTCACGATCGCCCCCGACCTGCCGGGCCTCGGGGAGTCGAACCCGCTGCCCTACCCGAGCCTCGGCAGCTACGTCACGGCACTCACCGAACTGCTCGAGCAACTCGACTGCGGGTCGGTCGACGTGTACGCCGAGGGCCTCGGCACCTGCTTCGCCGTGGCGCTGGCAGCGCATCACCCGCAACTCGTGCGGCGTCTCGCGCTCGACGGGGTGCCACTCGTCCGCTCGAAGGAACGGCGCCTGTTCGCACGGCACTACTGCCCGCCGCTCGTGCCCGACCGGCACGGCACGCACCTGCTGCGGATCTGGCACCAGATGCGCGACGCGGAAGCGAGCTGGCCGTGGTTCGACCGCTCGGCTGCCGCGGCACGCACGCACGAACCCGACCTCGATCCCGAGCGCATGCACGCCAACCTCGTCGAGATCATGAAGCGGCTACCAAGCTACGGCGACGCCGCGCGCGCCGCACTCGAAGCGGCGGTGCGGGACATCGTGAAGGGAGTGCGCCAGCCGGCGCTGCTGTTCGACTGCGCCGACGACGTTCGCTACGCAGGCACGCGCCGCGCCGCACGCCACATGGCCGACACCCGCACCCAGCCGCGGCCGGCCGACGTCGCAACGCGCGCGGAAATCCTCGCGGAGTTTTTCGCCTGACGCGGCCGCGTCAGGCCGGCGTCACGCGCACCAGGCTCTTGCCGAAGTTCTCGCCGCGCATCAGGCGGCAGAAGGCCTCTGGCGCGTGCTCGAGGCCGTCGGTGATGTCCTCGCGGTACTTGAACTTGCCTTCGCGGATCCACCGCCCGACGACCTTCTGCATCTCGCCCATGCGATGGAAGTGGTCGTACACCACGAGGCCCTTGATGGTAGCGCGGGCGCCGACCACGGGGCCGAGCCAGGGCCCGTGTGCGGGCGGTGCGTCCAGGCTGTAGGCCGCCGGCATGCCGCACAGCACGATGCGCGCATTGAGCGCCAGGTTGGCGATTGCCGCCACCAGCACGTCGCCGCCCACGTTGTCGAAATACACGTCGACGCCGTCGGGACAGGCTTGCTTGATCGCCGTCCGCAGGTCGACGGCGCGGTAGTTCAGGCACGCCGCGTAGCCGAGTTCCTCGACCGCATAGCGGCATTTCTCGTCGGAACCTGCGATGCCCACCGCCCGGGCGCCCATCAGGCGCGCGAGCTGGCCGACCGTGCTGCCCACCGGCCCGGTCGCCGCGGAGACCAGCACGGTCTGGCCGGGGCGCGGTTCGCCCAGGTACACGAGGCCCGCATAGCCCGTGAGGCCCGGCATGCCGAGCACACCGAGCGCCGTCGTGATGGGCGCGGCGGCCGGATCGATCTTGCGCACACCCTGCCCGTCCGACAGCGCGTATTCCTGCCAGCCGTTCTTCACCACCACGTGGTCGCCCGCCGCGAAACCCGGATGACGCGACTCGACGACCTGCGCGACGGTTTCGCCGTGCATCGGGTCGCCAGGCCGCAGGGCTACACCGTACAGCGCGTGACCCTTCATCACGTTGCGCAGGAAGGGATCGAGAGAGAGCCACAGCGTGCGGGACAGGAACTGCCC
>JAGVUU010000319.1 GCA_019136105.1 Gammaproteobacteria bacterium | reverse complement strand
CGATGGTGTTGATCGCATCGAAGTCGGCGCACTGGCCGTACAGCGACACCGGCATCACGGCCTTGGTGCGCGGCGTGATGGCTGCCTCGAGTTGCGCCGGATCCAGGTTGTACGTCCGCGGATCGACGTCCACGAACACCGGCGTCGCACCCACGAGCGCAATCACCTCGGCCGAAGCGAAGAACGTGAACGGCGCGGTGATGACCTCGTCACCTGGCCCGATGTCGAGCGCCATCAGCGCGATCATGAGCGCGTCGGTGCCACTCGCGACCGACACGCAATGCTTGCTGCCCACGTACTTCGCCAGCACCTGCTCGAGTTCGGTGACCTCCGGGCCCATCACGTAGGCACCGTGGTCGAGCACCTTGTGGATGCGGGCGTCCACCGACGGCTTGATGCGGCGGTACTGCGTCTTGAGGTCGATGAAGTCCATGGCGGGATCCAGCGGATAGCGGATGGCGGATAGTGTAAGGCAACCAGCTACCCCCTACCCCCTGGTCATTACCCCCTTTTCAGCTCATCAATGCCCCTGTTGGCCAGCTGATCCGCCGCCTCATTCCCCTCGTGCCCGGCATGGCCCTTCACCCAGTGCCAGTGCACCTCGTGGCGCTGCATCTCTTCCTCGAGGCGCACCCACAGGTCGGCGTTCTTCACGGGCTTCTTGTCGGCGGTCTTCCAGCCGCGCTTCTTCCATTGCGGCAGCCACTCGGTGATGCCGTTGCGCACGTACTGCGAGTCCGTATAGAGCTGCACCTTGCAGTGGCGCTTGAGCGCCGCGAGCGCTTCGATGGCCGCAGTCATCTCCATGCGGTTGTTGGTGGTGTGCGCCTCGCCACCCCAGAGTTCCTTGCGGTGCGTGCCCGACACGAGCAAAGCTCCCCAGCCACCGGGTCCGGGGTTCCCGCGGCAGGCACCGTCGGTGTAGATCGTCACCTCGCTCACGCGGCGTTCCTCGAAGTGGGCTCGGCGATGCCGCCCACGACGGCCGGTGCCCGCCGCCACGCCGGCCGGATCGGCGTGAGGCCTCGCACGCGCTTGCGGGCCTTCACGAGGTAGGCGCCCGCGAGCGGTGGCGCGAACTGCGCCCCACGCGACTCGAGCCACGCCCGGCTGCGCTCCGAGATGCGCTGCGACCAGGGTGGCGCAAACAGGTAGCGCTTCGCCTCCGTCACTTCGAACCCGAGCAGCCCGAGCCAATCGCGCAGGCGGCCTTCGCTCAGCATCCGCGTGCCGGACGGCGGAAAGCGGCCGCGCGACACGAGGTGCCGCACGCCCCATGGCCCGTACGGATTGAAGCCGCAGACGAGCACGTGGCCCTCGCCCACCAGCACGCGTTCCACCTCGCGCAGCAGCGCGTGCGGATGCGGCGCGTGTTCGAGCGTGTGCGGCAGCAGCACCGCCTCGACGGAGTTGCTCGCGATGGGCAGCGCCTCGTAGTCACAGCGCACCGCGCCCGGGCCCACGGCATCCGGCGCGAGGCACGAGCGGTGCTGCGTTCGAGCGTGTGCGCAGAGCTCTCCGTGCGAGCCCCAGCAGCCGAGTTGCAGCAGTTCGAAGCCGAACACGTCGCCGAGCGCATCGGCCATCACGCGCGTCTCGAGGTCGAGCACTGCCGCTCCGAGCGGCGAGTCGAGCCAGGCGTGTTGACGGGGGTCGCTCATGGGGGCGCAAGGATAGCGGCTGGGTCCATGATTCTCGCCAAAAAACGTGCGACATATTCTGGAATTTTCCGGCCCGACCGGGTCTAATACCCGCGGTCCGGACTCAGCCGCTCAGGTGACGGGGGTCGGCGATGCTCGAAGTGAGCCCGGTGCGGGCCTTCTCGGACAACTACCTCTGGCTGATCCGCGCGCCGCGCGACGGGCGCCGTGCCGTGGCGGTCGATCCAGGAGATGCCCGCCCGATCGAGGCCGCGCTCGAGCAACAGGGCCTCGCGCTCGGGGCCATCCTCGTCACCCACCACCATCCCGACCACGTCGGGGGAGTCCAGGCACTGGCCGCGAGGCACGGCGTCGAGGTGTATGGCCCGGCGCGCGAACGCATGCCTTGCGAAGTTCGGCCGCTCGACGACGGAGACATCGCGAGCCTTGCAGATCTCGGTCTCGAGTTTCGCGTGATGGCAGTGCCCGGTCATACGCTCGGCCACGTCGCCTATCACGGCCATGGCGCGCTCTTCTGCGGCGACACGCTGTTCAGCGCCGGTTGCGGCCGCCTGTTCGAAGGCACGCCCGCACAGATGCTCGGTTCGCTCGATCGCATCGCCGCGCTGCCCGACGACACGCAGGTCTACTGCGCCCACGAATACACGCTCGCCAACCTGCGCTTCGCCGCGGCGGTCGAGCCCGGCAATGCCGACGTCCTCGAGACGCTCGAGGCGGTGCGCGAACTGCGCGCCCGCGACGGCATCACGCTGCCCACGACGCTCGGCCGCGAGCGCCGCATCAACCCCTTCCTGCGCTGCCGGGAGCCTGCGGTCCGCGCCGCGGCCGAGGCCCGTGCGGGCACCCCACTGCCCGGCCCGGCGGACGTGTTCGCCGTAATCCGGGCCTGGAAAGACGGATTCCGCTGAATGTCCCACCGCATCCTTGCCACCGCCGCACTGGCCCTGCTCGGCCTCTCGCTCGCCGGCTGCGCCACGACGGACGAATACTCGAGCCTCCCGCCCTCCGCCAAGCACCCGCCCGGGGGGGCCCCGGCCGCGCCCGCCACCGTGGTGATTCCGTCGCCGCAGCTGCCCGGTGCCGAGAAGCTCGCGCCCGCGGAGTTCGCCGACCTGCTCGATCGCATCCGCGTGGGCTACGGGTTGCCCCAGGCACAGCACTACGCCGTCGAGCGCGAAATCGAGTGGTACCGCTCGCGCCCCGACTTTCTCGACCGCACCTTCCGCCGCGGTTCCCGCTACCTGCATTACATCGTCACTGAGATCGAGCGCCGCGAGATGCCGCTCGAACTCGCGTTGCTGCCGGTGGTCGAGAGCGCCTTCAACCCCGTGGCGTACTCTCGCAGCCGCGCCTCGGGCCTGTGGCAGTTCATCCCGAGCACGGGCAAGCACTACGGCCTCGACCAGAACTGGTGGATCGACGAGCGGCGCGACGTGCTGCTCGCCACCGACGCCGCGCTCACCTACCTGAAGTACCTGCACAACTACTTCAACGGCGACTGGTACCTCGCGATCGCCGCGTATAACGGCGGCGAGGGCACCGTGAGCCGTGCCGTGAAGCGCAACGCCGAGGCCGGCCGACCGACGGATTTCTTCAGCCTCGACCTCAAGGCCGAGACCCGCGACTACGTGCCCAAGCTGCTCGCCATCAGCCGCATCGTGGCCGACCCGGCCGCCTACGGCCTGCAGTTCGAGCCCATCCCCAACCAGCCGTATTTCGGCATCGTGGACCCCGGCAAGCAGGTGCACCTGGGCGAAGCGGCCGACCTCGCCGGCATCAGCCGCGACGACATGTTCGCGCTCAACCCGGCGTTCAACCGCATGACGACGCCGCCCAATGGCCCGCATCGCCTGCTGCTGCCGGTGGCGCAGGTCGAGCCGTTCCGCGCGGCCATCCTGAGCGAGGACGGCGCGCAGCGCGTCGCCTCCACCGCCGTCGCCCCGCCGCCCGACACGCGTCATCGCGTGCAGCGCGGCGAGAACCTCACGTCGATCGCCCGCCGGTATGACGTGCCCGTCGCGACGCTGAAGCAGGCGAACAACCTGCGCGGCGCGACCATCCATCCGGGCGACACCCTGGTCATCCCGGGCGTGCCCTCGGCCAGCCCGGATCCCGTGGCCGCCGCCGCGGTCGCCGAAGCGCGGCCGGACATCTCCGCGCAGTTGCCCGAGCGCCAACCCGCCGCCGCTCCCGGCAAGCCGCGCGTTTACACGGTGAAGCGCGGCGACACGCTCTGGGGCGTGGCGCGCAAGCACGGAGTGACCGTGCCCGCACTCGCGTCCGCCAACGGCCTCTCGTCGAAGAGCCAGCTCACGGCGGGCTCGCGCCTCGAGATACCGGGCGCGGGCGGTGCCACGGCGCCTGCCGGCGAGAGCACGCGCATGACCTACAAGGTGCGCAGCGGCGACACGCTGTCCGAGATCGCCGAGAAGTTCAACGTCTCGGTGCGCCAGCTCATGAGCTGGAACAACCTGCGCTCGTCCTCGTCGCTGCGGGCCGGGCAGCGCATCGTCGTTTACGTCGACCCGCGCCGCATCAACGGAGGCTGAACACTGTGGGATTCCTGGCTGGCAAGCGGGCCCTGATCGTCGGGCTCGCCACGGAACGTTCCATCGCCTACGGCATCGCGGCCGCGATGCACCGTGAGGGCGCGGAGCTCGCATTCACCTACCAGAACGACCGGCTCAAGGACCGCGTCGCCGCGATGGCGAACGAGTTCGGCGCCTCGCTCGTCCTGCCGATGGACGTCGCGAGCGACGCCGAGATCGACGCGGCCTTCGCGGCCCTGCGCGGCTCGTGGGACTCGCTCGACATCCTCGTGCACTCGGTGGCCTTCGCGCCGCGCGAGCAGCTCGCGGGCAGCTATCTCGACAGCGTGACGCGCGAGGGCTTCCAGGTTGCGCACGACATCTCGAGCTACAGCCTCGCCGCGCTCGCCAGGGCCGCGCGCCCGATGATGCTCGGCCGTCCTGGCGCAATCATCACCATGTCCTACCTCGGTGCCGTGCGCTCGGTGCCGAGCTACAACGTCATGGGCCTCGCCAAGGCGAGCCTCGAGGCGAACGTGCGCTTCCTCGCCGCCGACCTCGGCCCGCAGGGCATCCGCGTCAACGCGATTTCCGCCGGCCCGATCAAGACGCTCGCCGCCGCCGGCGTGAGTGGCTTCCGCAAGATGCTCCACCACGTGGCTTCGTTCACGCCCCTGCGGCGCAACGTCACCATCGAAGAAGTGGGCAACGCCGCCGCGTTCCTCTGCTCGGACCTCGCGTCCGGCATCACGGGTGAAGTGCTCTATGTCGATGCGGGGTACAGCCACGTCGGCATGGCCTTTGCCGAGGACAAGGACTGATCGGCCGGAGCGGGCGCCCGGCCGTGCTGCGCCGGCGCCGCACCCGGCTCAGATGGTCAGCCGCTCCGGCAGCCCCTGCAGCGGCACGGTGGTCGAAATGCGGCAATCGAGCGGCGGCTCGTGCATTTGCCGGCGCGGCGGCAGGACGCCGATCTCCTGGAACGAGCGCACATGTCCGTCGTGTCCGTGCAGGGCCGCGGCGATTGCCGCCACGGCACGCTCGCGCAGCCGCGACGAGCCATCGAGTGGTGCCAGCAGGAAGCGGTACACGTTGGTGAGGCCGTGGATGGCGTGGGCGAGGCGCGGAAACTCACCCACGCAGTGACTGATCGGCCGGCTGGGCTCGGGGTCGCGACAACCCGGCCACACCAGCACCTTCTCGCCCCTCGACAGCTCCGCGGGCGCATACAAACGGCTCATGCCAGCCGCGTGCCACCGGTATTCATCGAGCAGCCTCCAGCCGAGCGGCTCGCCGGCCTGGCCGACGTCGTAGATCAGGTGACCCTCGGGTCGCGCCACCGTTCGCAGGTAGACACCGCGATGCTGCGACTCATGGGAGTCGAAGACGGACGGCGCGTCAGCGCAGCCGGACCACGAGTATGGGCCGGAAAACCGCAGGCAGAGGGTACCGGGCATCGATGCAAGGCCTCCGCGGCACCCGTCCATGCCGGGATGCTGCTTTGCCTGCATCGGCGTGCCGCAGCCCCCGCTGCAGCTCGGGGGTGCGCGGACCCGGCGGATTCGCGACGCTGATCACATTCGCGCGGCGCGACCCTTCGCTCAGTCGAACACCTGCGCGTTCCGCGTGATCTTCGCATTCCGCTCGAGCTCGCCCACGTAGGCCGAGAACTCGATCAGGCCCTGCTGGCCGCCGGCCTGCCTGAGCACGTCGGCGATCTGCGATTCCTGGCCCGCGGGCACGGTGCCCGGCCGCACTGCCTTCACGACGAACGCCACGGCATTGCCGTCAGCGAGTGACGCCGTGCCGGTCGCCACCTGGCCGGCCGCCGGCGCCGGGACGGCATAGACCGCCTTGATCAGCTCGGGCGGCAGCGCCTCGGCGTTGCGCGAGAAGGTCATCACGCCCGTCGGCTGGGCATTGATCGTCTTCCCGAGCTCGGCGATGTCGGCGCCTGCGGCCAGTTGCCCGGCAGCCGCCTTGGCCGCGGCCTCCGCCGCCTTGCCGGCGGCTTCGTTGCGCAGCGCCGCCTCGATCTCGCCACGAACTTCCTCGAGCGCGCGCGGCGCCGGCGTCTTGTGGTCGGTGACACGCACCACCACCACGCTGTCCTCGCCGAGGTTGAGCGCGGGGCTGTTCTGGCGCTCGACCAGCACTTCGTCGCTGAACACGGCGTCGATCAACTTGCGGTCCGCACCGAGCGCACCGCCACCCTGGCGCGTGAAGCCTTCGACGGTGCGCAGTTCGAGGCCGAACTTCTGCGCCACCGAATCGAGCTCGCTCAGGGCCGCGAACGCCTCGTCGGCGAGGGCCTGCGAGCGCTCGTAGAACGCGGACTGCGCCTGGTCGCGGCGATAGTCGGCCTCGAGTTCGCCACGCACTTCGTCGAACGGGCGCTGCGAGCCGGCCTCGACCGCCTCGAGCTTGATGATGTGATAGCCGAACTGGGTCTTGACCGGGCCGCTGATCTCGCCGGTCTTCATCGCGAACAACGCGTCGGCGAACGGCGCGACGAAGCTGTCGCGGGTCGCCCAGCCGAGGTCGCCGCCCTGCCCCTTCGAGCCCGGGTCGTCCGAGTTCGCCGACGCGAGTGCCGCGAAATCCGCACCGCCCTTCGCTTCGGCGGCGAGCTTGTCAGCCTTCGCCTTCGCGGCGGCATCGTCGCTGCCGGACTCGACCAGGATGTGGCGGGCACGGCGGCGCTCGGTCGTCGTGTAGCGCTCCGCGGCCACCTGGTCATAGAACGCGCGCAGGCCCTCCTCGGTCACCTCCACCTGGGCGGCGACGTCGGCGAGGTTGAGTTGCACGTATTGCAGGTTGACCGTCTCGGGCGTCTGGAAGTCGGCCTTGCGTTCCTCGTAACGCTTCGCGATCTGCTCGTCGGTGACGGCCACGCCCGCGGCGAAGCCAGCCACCGGCAGCAGCAGCATCTGCACGTCGCGGGTCTCGCCCATGATCTTCACGCGGCGGTCGAACTCGCCCGGCAGCACGAACGCCGACCCGGCGATGGCGTTCTGCAGCTGTCTGATCTCGAGGTCGCGGCGGAACTCCGCCTCGAAGTCGGCCTCGGTGCGGCCCTGCGAGCGCAGCAGCGCGGCGTAACGGTCGCGCGAGAACTGGCCGTCCACCTGCAGCCCCTGGATCGCGGCCAAGGCCTGCGCCAGCTCCTGGTCGCTCACGCGGTAGCCGAGCCTGGACGCGCGCTGCAGCAGCAGCTCGCGGCGGATGAAGTTCTCGAGCAGGCGCTGCTGCTCGGCCTTGACGACGTCGGGCGGCAGTTCGTCGCGGAGTTCCTGCTGCAGCTCGGTCTGGCGGTCCTGCCAGGCGCTGCGCACCGACTCCACCGGGATCTTTTCGCCGTTCACCTTGGCGGCGGCGACGTTCACCGACGACTCGAACTGGATGCCCCAGAAAATGAAGACGATGGCGATGGCGCCGAGGAAGACGGAGGCGAACCAGCCGGTGATCTTGTCGCGGATCTGCTGCAGCATGACGAGGGGGTCGTGATTAGGGGGTACGGGATAGTAAGAGGCGCGCTGCGCGCACGCCACTCGTTTTTCCGAGGGCAAAAACGAGAAAGCCCGCGTGAGCGGGCTTTCGCTGTGTCCAGAAAGTGGCGGAGTGGACGGGACTCGAACCCGCGACCCCCGGCGTGACAGGCCGGTATTCTAACCGACTGAACTACCACTCCGCGCTGATCTGGTGGGTGCTGAGGGGATCGAACCCCCGACCTACGCCTTGTAAGGGCGTCGCTCTCCCAGCTGAGCTAAGCACCCGGCCTCGCTAGGAAGCGCGCTAGTTTAGAGCATCCTTCAGCGCCTTGCCAGCCTTGAATGCGGGAGCACGGCTGGCCGCGATGGCCACCGGCTCACCGGTGCGCGGGTTGCGTCCGGTGCGGGCCGCCCGCTCCTTGGCGACGAAGCTGCCGAAGCCCGACAGGGCCACGGTGTCGCCCTTCTGCAGGGCCTCCGTGATGGTGCCGAGCACGGCTTCCACGGCGCGCGCCGCGTCGGACTTCGCGAGCCCGGTCCGCTCGGCGACCGCGTCGATCAACTCGTTCTTGTTCACTGCTGCACTCCTCTTCCGTCGGAGGGCACGCGCGTCAGTGCGCGTGCACCGGCTTGCCCTGGCGTCGGCCCGGGCGCTTGGTCCGCGGCTTGCCGTCCGGCGGGGCGTCAGCCCCGGCGGCAGCCGGCTGCGGCATGTTCCGCAATGCGAGTTC
>JAGVUU010000301.1 GCA_019136105.1 Gammaproteobacteria bacterium | reverse complement strand
GGTGGCCTTCAGCTCGCCGCTCTGCTGCGCCGAGCCGCCCGGCAGGATCTCCATGATGGTCACGTAGTCGTCGAGCGACTGCAGCGACGCGCCGATGCCCTCGTAGGACAGGCTCATCTGGATGCGGTATTCCTCGGAGTTGCGCGGCGAGAAATAGCTCGAGTGCGGGTCGAAGACGTGCGCGAACGCGTTCATGAAGATCTCGAACACGTCGTCGGCCGTGACCTGCTCGCTGCGCTTGGCGGCGCGCTCGTAACGCTTCTGCAACACCTCGCGCGCCTCGGGCCAGGTCTTGTCGGCCAGCATCAGCGAGATGGCGTCGTTCTTCACGCGCTTGCGCCACAGCTCGTCGAGCTCGGCGCTGTCCTTCGCCCACGGCGCCTTGCGCCGGTCGAACTCGAAGCTCTCGTCGATCGTGAAGTCGGGTTCCTTGTCGAGCACGGCGAGCGCGAACTTCATCCGCTCCCGGTTGCGCTGCTGGTAGCGGTTGAAGATCTCGAAGGCCGGCTCGAGCTTGCCTTCGAGGATCGCGTCGTCGAGTTCGTAGCGGTAGCGCTCGAATTCCTCGATGTCGGCGGCGGTGAAGTAGCTGCGCAGGCCGTCGAGCGACTCGAGGTAGCGGTCGAGCACCAGGGACGACACGGGGTCGTTCACGGGCGCCTGGCGGTAGTGCGAGCGCTCGAACATGCTGCTCACGAGCCGGGCGACCCGCGCGTGCCTTTCGGTGGGCGCGAAGTCGACGGTGGCGGCCGACGACGGGGCCCGAGCCGTGCCGAGCAGCAACGTCGCGAGTGCGACGACGATGGCGGCCAGCGCCATCGGTCCCGCGCGGCGCACTGCCGTGCGTCGTGAGCTTGTCTCGTCCGGGCGACCTGCCTGATACACTTTGGTACTTTCCTCGACCGACTGGTTCGAACAAGGCTAGAGAGAGCCCCGCCCCCAATCAAGGGCAGGGTGAAAGAAACGCGGACTGATCACGTGCGCCCGCTCACCGTCCTGACCGGCATCGTCCTCGGGTCCTCGGCGGCCACCACCTTCGGGCTGGCGGCCACCCTGGTGGTGTTCGTCGTGCTCGGCGACGAACACCCGCAATTTCGCAGCGAACGGCCCTTGCTGGCGGTCTACCTCGCCATCTTCGTCGGTTTGACCGCCCTGGCCGGCGCCAGTTTCATCGGACTCGCGAAAGAACGGCCGTGGCGGCGCTGGGCCCAGGCGGCGCTCTGGGCCACCCTGTGCCTTCTGGCCGCGATCTATTGGCAGACCCGGGGCTGAGCCGGCACCCCGCAGGACTCAGTCGTGGTCGACCCGCTCCCGGGAGTGCGGCTTGGAGTATCCGGCGTCGCTCGAATAGGGGTCGAAGCCGGACTGGCACGTCCCCGACGTCTTCTGCTTCGGCGGCCCGTCCGCCAGTGACAGTTCACCGGACGGCCTGGCGTCCGTCCGGGCGGGGTCCTGCGGTGCCCGCTCGTGCCGCGGTTCGGCCGCGGCCGGGGTCCGTCCCGTCACGCGCTCCCACCAGTCGCGCAGGCGTCCCAAGGCTTGCCTCCGTGCGTGGCCCGATCATCCTCCGGACCTCGGCCAAGCATGCGCGACGAGCACCCGCCAGACGATCACCAGCGTCGCAGGTCCGAGCAGCAACAGCCAGGCGCCCGGCCGGAGGCGACCGACGTCGGCGTAGAAGTCGCCGAGGAACTGCATCGGCCCGCCACCCTGGTAGGCACCGAAGACCTGCAGGCCGGTGTAGTAGACGAGGAACGGCAGCACGAGCGCCGCAAAGACGAGCGCTGCGATGATCCAGCCCGCGTGTCGCTTGAGATGCATCGGCGCGATGCTGAGGGTATCCCGCAGGAACCGCAAGGGCCGGCATTGAGTATCATCGGGCGCCATGCAACCCGTACGCACCGCAGTGATCGGCGTGGGATACCTGGGGCGGTTCCACGCGCAGAAATATGCCGCCTTGCCAGAGTCGCAACTGGTCGCGGTCGTGGACGCGCGCCCGGACGCGCGCGACAAGGTGGCGGCGGAGGTCGGCTGCCGCGCCGTCGCCGACTACCGCGAAATCCTCGGTGTGGTGGACGCGGTGAGCATCGCCACCACGACGCCGGCGCATTTCCCGATCGCCCGGGAATGCCTCGAACGCGGCGTGCACGTGCTGGTCGAGAAGCCGATCACCGAGACGCCGGACCAGGCGCGCGCGCTGATTGAAACCGCGGCCCGCCGCGGCTGCATCCTGCAGGTCGGTCACCTCGAACGATTCAACTCGGCGATCCTTGCTCTCGAGGGCGTGCTCGGCACGCCGCGCTTCATCGAGTCGCACCGCCTGGCGCCGTTCAAGGAGCGCGGCACGGACGTCAACGTCGTGCTCGACCTGATGATCCACGACATCGACCTGATCCAGAGTCTGGTGGGCTCGCCGATCGTGTCGATCGACGCGGTCGGCACGTCGGTATTCTCCCGGGAACTCGACATCGCCAACGCGCGCATCCGCTATGCGAACGGTTGCGTCGCCAACACGACGGCGAGCCGCGTCAGCATGAAGATGGAGCGCAAGCTGCGCCTGTTCCAGGATGACGCGTACGTCTCGATCGACCTGCAGCAGAAGGTGCTGACCATCGTGCGCAAGCCGCCCGCCGGCGCCGCCGTCACGCCGGGGCAGGTGTCGATCGAGGAGCGCAGCTTCGAGCAGGGGGACGCGCTCCGGTTCGAGATCGAGGCTTTCCTGCGCTCGATCCGCGAGGGGCGGCCTCCGGTGGTGTCGGGCGAGGACGGCCTGCGCGCGCTCGAGACCGCGATCCGGATCACCGAACTCGTCCAGGGCAGCGAGGCGAAGCCATGAGGCGCACGCATTACGGCGGCAGGGACTACAGGCGGGCGATCACCGTCGAGGACCTGCGGCGCATCGCGCGGCGACGGCTGCCGAACTTCACCTTCGAATACGTCGAGGGCGGCGCCGAGGACGAGATCGCCCTGAAGCGCAATCGCGACGTGTTCGAGCGCATCACCTGGGTGCCGCGGACGCTCGCCGGCGTCGGTACGCCGGAACTCTCCACCGAGATCCTCGGCGAGACCTGCCACCTGCCGCTGATCATCGCGCCGACGGGCTTCAACGGCATGCTGTGGCCGCAAGGCGACCTGATGCTCGCCCGGGCGGCCGCGGATGCCGGCATCCCGTTCACATTGAGCACGGTCTCGAACTTCCCGCTCGCGAGGATGACCGCGGAGATTCCGAAGGGCATCTGGTTCCAGCTGTACCCGTTCAAGGATCCGGCTTCCGTCGAGAAGCTGGTCGATCGCGCGGCCGAGGCGGGCGTGAGCACGCTGGTGGTCACGACCGACGTGCCGGTGCTCGGCGCCCGCGAATGGGACCAGCGCAACTACCGGGCGCCGATGAAGCTGAGCCTGACGAGCGTGCTCGACGTGCTCGGCCACCCGGGCTGGCTGAAGCGCGTGATGATTCCGCGCGGCGCACCGGAGTTCGACAACCTGAAGGAACTGCTGCCGCCCGGTGCGCATTCGGCGCTGGCAGGCGTGCGCTTCATGGGCACGCAGATCAACTCGAAGCTGAGCTGGGCCGACATGGAGCACATCCGCCGCCGCTGGAAGGGCAAGCTGGTTCTGAAGGGCATCCTGTGCGTCGAGGATGCGAGGCGCGCCGTCGAGACGGGTGCCGACGGCATCGTGCTGTCGAACCATGGCGGGCGGCAACTCGACTCGTGCGTGTCCGGCGTCGAATTGCTGCCGGCGGTGTCGGCGGAGCTGGGCGGCAAGCTCTGCGTGCTCGTCGATGGCGGATTCCGCCGCGGCGGCGACGTGGTCAAGGCGATGGCACTCGGCGCGCACGGCGTCATGATCGGCCGCCCGGCGCTGTACGGCCTGGCCGCCGGCGGGCAACAGGGCGTGTCGCACGCGCTCGGTCTGCTGCGCGCGGAGATGGAACGGACCCTGACGCTGCTCGGTTGCCGGAGCCTCGGCGAACTCGGGCGTCACCTGGTGAGAAGCTGACGAGGAGCAATCGATGCGTGCAGTGATCTGTCGCGAGCTCACCGGCGTGGGCGGACTCGAATACGTGAACGACTGGCCCGAGCCGCAGGCCGGTCCCGGTGAGGTGGTCGTCGAGGTCAAGGCGGCGGCGCTCAATTTCCCCGACCTGCTGATGATCCAGGGCCTGTACCAGGAGCGGCCGCCATTGCCGTTCGTGGTCGGCACTGAAATGTCGGGTGTGGTCGCGGCGGTGGGCGAGGGCGTGACGCATGTCGCGCCGGGTGACCGGGTCGTCGCCGCGTGCGGCCGGACGCTGGCCGAGCGCGTCGTCGCCAAGGCTCCGTTCGTGATTCCGGCGCCCAGGAAGCTGGGCTTCGAGGCGGCGGCGGGCATCTGCATCACGTACTTCACGAGCATGCACGCGCTCAAGCAACGCGCCCAGCTCAAGCCGGGAGAGACGCTGCTGGTGCTCGGCGCCGCCGGTGGCGTCGGCACGACGGCTGTCGAACTCGGCAAGCAGATGGGCGCGGTCGTGATCGCCGCGGCGAGCAGCGACGCCAAGCTCGAGCTCGTGCGCAAGCTCGGCGCCGACCATGTCGTGAACTACACGGCCGAGGACCTGCGTGAACGCATCAAGGCGATCACCGGCGGCAAGGGCGTCGACGTGGTGTACGACCCCGTCGGCGGCGCGCTCGCCGAGCCTGCGCTGCGCAGCATGGCCTGGGGCGGCCGGTACCTGGTGATCGGGTTTGCCGGCGGCGACATCCCGCGCATCCCGCTCAACCTGCCGCTGCTCAAGGGCTGCTCGATCGTGGGCGTGTTCTGGGGCAGCTTCGCGGCGCGCGAGCGCGACGTGCAGCGCCGCAACGTGATGGAACTCTGGGAGATGTTCGAGGCTGGGCAGCTCGTGCCGGTGGTCGGCGAGACCCATCCGCTCGCCGATTACGCGCAGGCATTCGAATCGCTCGCCACGCGCCGGGCCCAGGGTAAGGTCGTGCTGGTGCCCTGATCAGGGCGTGCCGATCGCCTCGAGCTCGCACTGCACCTCGAGCCAGCGCTCCTCGGCCTTGCCGAGTTCCTGCGCCACGTCGGCGCAGCGCCGGCTGGCGGCGTGGACGTCGGCCGGTGGGGTGTTCGCGTAGAACCCTGCGTCGCCGAGCTTCTGCTCCAGATCGCGCTTTTCCGCTTCCAGCGCCGCCATGGTCCTCTCGAGGCGCTCTGCCTCCTTGACCAGCGGCCGCCGCTTCGCGAGCCGGGTCTGGCGCTCCGCCGTGGCGAGCTCACGTTGTGCCCGCCGCTCCTCGCGCCCGTTCGCTTCGGCGGCCGCGGCCGTCACAGCTCCCGCCGAGGCGCGGCGGGCGGCGAGCCACGCCAGGTAGTCGTCCACGTCGCCGTCGAACTCGACCGCGCGGCCGTCGGCCACCAGGATGAACCCGTCGCACACCGTGCGCAGCAGCGCGCGATCGTGCGACACGACGACCAGGCTGCCTTCGTACTCGGCGAGCGCGCGCGTGAGGGCATGGCGCATCTCGAGGTCGAGGTGGTTGGTGGGTTCGTCGAGGAGCAACAGGTTGGGGCGGCGGCGCACGATCATCGCGAGCGCGAGCCGCGAGCGCTCGCCACCCGAGAAGCGGCCCACCGGGGCATCGGCCATCGTGCCGCGGAAATCGAAATGGCCGAGATAGCTGCGCAACTCCAGCTCGCGCGTCGCGGGTTCTGCGCGTGCGATGTGCTGAAGCGGCGACTCGTCGGATCGCAGCTGCTCGAGCTGGTGCTGCGCGAAATAGCCGATCGCCAGGCCGTGACCCTCCACGCGCCGGCCAGCGAGCGGCGCGAGTTCTCCCGCGACTGCCTTGACCAGCGTGGATTTGCCCGCACCGTTCGCCCCGAGCAACCCGAGGCGTGCGCCGGGCTGCAGCGTGAGCTGCAGGTGCTCGATGACCGGGCGGCCCGGGTAGCCGAGCGTGGCGTCCTCGAGCGTGAGCAGTGGGGAGGGCGAGCGCTCGGGGGCCGGAATCTCGAAATCGAACGGCGCGTCGACGTGAGCCGGCGCCACGCGCTCGAGCCGGTCGAGCGCCTTCAACCGGCTCTGGGCCTGCCGGGCCTTGGTCGCCTTCGCGCGGAAGCGCGTCACGAAGCTGTTGATGTGCGCGATCTCGCGCTGCTGCCGCTCGAACATCGCCTGCTGCACGGCGAGCCGCGAGGCGCGCTGCTCCTCGAACGACGAGTAGTTGCCGGTGTAGAGCGTCAGCCGGCGCGACTCGATGTGGGCCACGTGCGTGACGCAGCCGTCGAGGAAATCGCGATCGTGCGACACGACGAGCAGCGTTCCGCGGTACGCGGTGAGCCAGCGCTCGAGCCACACGACGGCGTCGAGGTCGAGGTGGTTGGTGGGCTCGTCGAGCAGCAGCAGGTCGGCGCGGCTCAGCAGCGCGCGGCCGAGGTTGAGGCGCATGCGCCAGCCGCCCGAGAAGTCGGCCACTGGCCGCTCGAGGTCGCCCGGCGCGAATCCCAGGCCGTCGAGCATGGTCGCCGCCCGCGAACGGGCGGCGTAGCCGCCGATCGCTTCGAGATGGGCGTGGGCCTCGGCCAGCCTGTGGCCGTCGTGAGCCTGTGTCGCGGCCGCGATCGTCGCTTCGACCCCGCGGAGTTCGGTGTCGCCGTCGAGCACGAACTCGATCGCCGGCTGCGGCAGGGGCGGGGTTTCCTGGCTGACGGCAGCGATGCGCCAGTCGCGCGGCACCAGGCAGTCGCCGGTTTCCGGGTGCAGTTCCCCGCGCATCAGCGCAAACAGGCTGCTCTTGCCGCTGCCGTTGGCACCCACGACACCCACCCGCCAACCGGCGTGCATTTGCAGGTCGGCGTCCTCGATCAGGGGCCGCGCGCCACGGGCGAGGGTGAGATGCCGGAACTGGATCACGGGCAGGGGTCCGAACGGGCGGGCGCGCATTCTAGCCGCTCGGCCCCGGGTGGGCGTTCTTCATGCGCCCCGCGGCGGAATCCGGCACAATCCCGACCCTTTGGTGCCGTCCAGCCCGCCCGGGTGGACCGAGGAGACCCCAGTCCGATGCCGTCGACCAGCCGCTTGATGCCTCGTGCCGTTGCTCCCGCCGCCAGCCGCTGCCTGCTGGCCTTGATCGCCGCATTGCCCGCGGCGGCTTTCGCCCAGTCCTCGACGCCGGCGGTCTCGACCCTCGCTGCACTCAGCGGCTCGCAGACCTACGCGGCACCGGTGCTCGGACCCGATGGCGCGCTCTACGGCGTCACCTCGACCATCAACATCGTCACAGGCGGGCTCGTGTATCGGCTCGCAGTGGACGGCTCGAAGATCGAAACCCTTTACCAGATGAAGGTGGAGGACGGGTACAGCCCGTTCGGCGGCTTGCTGCTGGCCTCGGACGGCAAGCTGTATGGCACCACCAGTCTCGGCGCGGCCAACCAGGCCGGCACGACCGGCACAGTGTTCCGGCTCGCACCCGACGGTACCGGCTTCACCGTGCTGTACCGGTTCCAGAGCACCACCACGTCGAACTCGATCGGCGGCCCGGTCAACACCGACGGTGCGAATCCCGAGGCCGAGCTCGTCGAGGGCAGCGACGGTTACCTGTACGGCGTGGCGCGCACGGGCGGTCCGAACGGCAACGGCACCGTGTTCAAGCTCGGCAAAGACGGCACCGGGTTCACCGTCCTGCACGCCTTCGGTGCGACGACGTCGGAGGCCACGGTGACGCCGCCGACCAACGCCGATGGCATCGGGCCGCTTGGGGCGCTCGTGCAGGCGCCCGACGGCTATTTCTACGGGACGACGTCGCGCGGCGGCACCACCGGTTACGGAACGATCTTCCGCATCCGCTTCGACGGCAGCGACTTCGGCCTGGTGCGCAACTTCCCGGTGCTGACCCAGGCGACCAGTAGTGATCCCCTGATCAATGCCGATGGCGCCGTGCCGCTGGCTGGGCTCACGGACGGCCAGGACGGCCGGCTCTACGGAGTCGCGAGCGCCGGCGGCAGCAACGGGCTCGGCACCGTCTTTGCCTACGACCCGGTCGGTGGCGTGTTCACGGTGCTCCACAACTTCGACGGCAACCAGGGTGCGCAGCCGTCGGGTGAATTGCTGCTCGCGCAGGACGGCAAGCTCTACGGAACCACTTCGACCGGCGGGACCAACGACAAGGGCAGTGCCACGTTGTTCGGCACGATCTTCTCGATCGCGCGCGACGGCACGGGCTTCACGAGCATCCACAGCTTCCAGGGCAGCGACGGATCGAGCCCGAGCGGCCGGCTGCTGCAGCTCAACCCGACGACGTTCGTCGGCATCACCCAGGCGGGCGGCCGATGTTCGCAAGGCACCGTCTACCAGTTGAGCCTGACGGGCGCCACGACCAAGGGCGTCACCAACTGCGGCCGCAAGAACAACAATGGCGGCGGCGGCGTCGCGCCGGCGCTGCTGCTGGTGCTCCTGGCCGCCGGGCTGGCGCGGAGAGCGACGGCTCGCTGATCACGACGCGAGAGGGGCTGCGGCGATGGGCGCAA